>NZ_JBFTLD010000051.1:0-31226 GCF_056396265.1 Allobosea sp. 05T422_2
CGCCGGTGAAGCTCGCTGGTCCCGGGAAGAACAGGACCAGAGCCGAATCGATCACCTCCGCCGGTGAAGCTCGCTGGTCCCGGGAAGAACAGGACCAGAGCCGAATCGATCACCTCGTGGGAGACGGGGTGGCGCAGGTGTCGAAGCACCGCATGCCGCGGGTTGGGGATAACGCCCGAAATTGTTTCGAGGACGAATCGAACTTGCGGCCCGGACACCCGCAGGACAGCCACCCCGGCGCGGCCATTGGCCGACGATAGCGCCACAATCGTTGGGTAATCCTGTCCGGTCGTCATAGGCAGCACATCTTTCCGTTGCGACGCTGATCCGCCTGGGAGATCCGTCGATGAATCGTCTCGGGGCCGCCGCCAGCCCCTATCTCCTGCAGCACAAGGACAACCCCGTCCATTGGTGGGAATGGAGCGAGGAAGCCTTTGCCGAGGCAAAGTCAAGCGGTCGCCCGGTCCTGCTCTCGGTCGGCTATGCCGCCTGCCACTGGTGCCATGTCATGGCCCATGAGAGCTTTGAGGACTTGGCAACCGCGGCGCTGATGAACGCGCGCTTCGTCAACATCAAGGTCGACCGGGAGGAGCGACCCGATATCGATCAGGTCTACATGAACGCGCTGCACAGCCTGGGCGAACAGGGGGGCTGGCCGCTGACCATGTTCCTCACCGCCGACCGTCAGCCATTCTGGGGCGGCACCTATTTTCCGCCAACGGCGCGCTATGGACGGCCCTCCTTCAGCCAGGTGCTGCAGCAGATCGCGGCCGTCCACGCAAAAGAGCCCGAGCGGGTCGCGCGCAATGCCGCCGCGATCAAGGCTGCACTCGAGCAGAGTGAGGCTGCAGCAAGCCCGGAAGCCCGATACAAACCTGACCTCGACCAGATCGCCAGCGAGATCGCCCAATCCTTCGATCCGCAGCATGGCGGGCTGCGCGGCGCACCAAAATTCCCCAATCCTGGCCTGATCGAGCTGCTCTGGCGTCACGGCAGCCGCACTGGGAACGCGACCACACTCCTGCCGGCGACCCGCACCCTGGAACGCATGGCGCGTGGCGGCATTCAAGATCACCTCGGCGGCGGCTTCGCCCGATACTCGGTCGACGAGCGCTGGCTCGTGCCGCATTTCGAGAAGATGCTTTATGACAATGCCCAGCTACTCGGGCTCTATGCGCTCGAGGCGAAGCGCAGCGGCAATCCACTGGCGCACAGCGCGGCCCAGGGCATCGTCACCTGGCTTGAGCGGGACATGCTGCTACAGGAGGGCGCTTTCGCCTCCAGCCTCGATGCCGATTCCGAGGGGGTCGAAGGCAAATTCTATGTCTGGACTGCATCGGAGCTGGCCAGCCATCTCACGCCAGCCGACGCAGAACTCTTCGCCCGGCACTATGACGTCACCGCCCATGGCAACTGGGAAGGCGTCACAATCCTCAACCGGCTCGACACGCCCGATCCGGATCCGGCATTCGAGCAGCAATTGGCCAACATCCGGCGGGATCTCCTGGCGTTGCGCGCTCGCCGGGTTCCTCCGGCCCGCGACGACAAAATCCTGGCCGACTGGAATGGGCTGATGATCGCGGCGCTCGTGCGAGCCTCCGGTCTACTCGCGGAGCCCGCCTGGCTGGCCCTTGCTCGGCGAGCCTACCATTTCGTCGCCGAATCAATGAAGCATGGCGACGGCCTCGCTCACTCCTACCGCGCGGGCCGGTTGATCACCCCGGGCTTTGCCCTCGATCACGCGGCGATGATCGAAGCGGCCCTGGCACTCCACGACGCCACATCGGAACGGCATTTCCTTGACCACGCCCTGCGCTGGTCCGCCCATCTCTGGCGGTACTACCGCCACGTCGATACGAGTCTACTTGGTATGACTCAACGCGATAGCGCCGTTCTTCCGGTCGTACCGAGGCCGACTCACGACGACGCAGTCCCGAACGCTAATGGCGTGCATGCAGGGAACCTGCTTCGTCTGGCGGCCAAGAGCGGAGCCCCGACCGATAGGGCCCAGGCCGAACGGTTTCTCGCAGCAGCATTGGCCGCTGCCGAGCGCGCGCCGGTCGCCCATGGCTCCGTACTCAATGCTTATCATCTGGCGCGGCACGGCATCGAGATCATCCTGGCTGGACCCGAACGCGAACGTCTTCGCGCGGCTGCGCTGGCATTGCCCTACACGACGACGATGATCGTCGACTGCCCCGATCCCAGCGCGCTACCATCGGACCACCCAGCCGCTTCCATGGCGCGTCTTGCAGGCAGCGGTGCCGCCTTCATCTGTTTCGCCGGGCGTTGCCTGCCTCCCGTAACGGATCCGAATCAATTGCAGGATGCCGTTTCTGCTGGCCGGTGACCCCGGATCCAAACAAGAAAGGCGGGTCGGCATGACTGCCGATCCGCCTCGCTGAAAGTATTGGATCTCCGACGCTGCAGCTTCGTGCGGCGTCGCGATTCCCGATCCGATCAGGTGTTCATCGAGTCGAAGAACTCGGAGTTCTGCTTGGTCTGCCGCAGCTTGTCGATCAGGAACTCGATCGCATCCTGCGGTCCCATTGGATTCAGGATGCGGCGCAGCACATAGGTCTTCTGCAGCACATCCTTCGGCGTGATCAGCTCTTCCTTGCGGGTGCCCGACTTCAGGATGTCGATCGCCGGGAAGATGCGCTTGTCGGCCACCTTGCGGTCAAGCACGATTTCCGAGTTACCGGTGCCCTTGAACTCTTCGAAGATGACTTCGTCCATGCGGCTGCCGGTATCGATCAACGCAGTCGCGACGATGGTCAGCGAGCCGCCTTCCTCGATATTGCGGGCCGCGCCGAAGAAGCGCTTCGGCCGCTGCAGCGCGTTGGCATCGACACCACCGGTCAGCACCTTGCCGGAAGAGGGGACCACGGTGTTGTAGGCACGGCCGAGGCGCGTAATCGAGTCGAGCAGGATCACGACATCGCGGCCATGCTCCACCAGGCGCTTGGCCTTCTCGATGACCATCTCCGCGACCTGGACGTGGCGCGTGGCCGGCTCGTCGAAGGTCGAGGACACAACCTCACCCTTCACCGAACGCTGCATGTCGGTGACTTCCTCGGGCCGCTCGTCGATCAGCAGCACGATCAGATAGCACTCGGGATGATTGTTGGTGATCGACTGCGCGATGTTCTGCAGCAGAACCGTCTTACCGGTGCGCGGCGGCGCCACGATCAGGGCGCGCTGGCCTTTGCCGATCGGAGCGACGATGTCGATGACGCGGGGCGAGAAGTCCTTCTTGGTCGGATCCTGAACTTCCAGCCGCAGACGCTCGTCCGGATACAGCGGCGTCAGGTTGTCGAAATGGATCTTGTGCCGGATCTTCTCCRGGTMCTCAAAATTGATCGTGTTGACCTTGAGCAGCGCAAAATAGCGCTCGCCATCCTTGGGTCCACGGATCGGCCCTTCAACCGTATCACCCGTGCGCAGGCCGAACTTGCGGATCTGCGACGGCGAAACGTAGATGTCGTCGGGACCCGGCAGATAGTTCGAGTCGGAGGAGCGCAGGAAGCCGAACCCGTCCTGCAGCACCTCGACCACGCCCTCGCCGAGAATCTCGGTTTCCTTGGCGGCCAACTGCTTGAGGATGGCGAACATCAGCTCCTGCTTGCGCATCGTGCTGGCGTTCTCGACCTCCATGCCTTCGGCGAAGGCAAGAAGCTCGGTCGGCGATTTGACCTTGAGTTCGTGAAGCTTGATTTCCCGCATGGGGCACCCGGATCGTAAACGCCCCCACACGAATGGCGGAGGTCAGGGACTCAGTGGAGGGCTCGACAGGGCCTGGAAGKACCAGTGCGCAGGGGATGCGCACCATGAGCGTCTGCACCGGCAGCCAGCTCACGAACCATCGACAACAGGGAGGACGCAAAAAGTCGCGTTGCGCTTGATAGCTGGTTTCCCGTGGACTCTCAAGCCGGAAACGTCGGCGTCGCTCAGAACGGTTTGACGACGACCAGGATCACGATTCCGACCATCAGCAGTGCCGGCACTTCGTTGATGATCCGGTAATAGCGCGCCGACTTGTCGTTGCGATCTTCGGCAAAGGCCCTGACCCGTCCGACCAGGATGCCATGGATGGCGGAGAGGATGACCACGAGCAGAATCTTGCCGTGCAGCCAGCCACCCTTGAAGCCATAGATCGCCCAGGCGAGGTACAGACCCAGCACCCAGGTCACGATCATCGCCGGATTGATGATGCCCTTGAGGAGCCGGCGTTCCATGATCTTGAAGGTTTCGGACTGCACCGAGCCGGTCTGCGCCTCCGCGTGATAAACCATCAGCCTGGGCAAATAGAGCATGCCGGCCATCCAGGAGATGACCGCCATCACGTGAAAAGCCTTGATCCAGTCGATCAGCATCACTGCATCCTCATCATGACCTGACGGCCGCAATCAAGCGTTCGACATGAGCGATCGGCGTATCCGGCAGGATGCCATGCCCGAGATTGAAGACGAAGGGACCGGCGCCGAAGGAGGTACGGATCGCGGCGACCTCCCGTTCCAGCTCGGTACCACCTGCCCGGAGAAGTTGCGGGTCAAGGTGACCCTGGATCGGCGCCAGCGACTGGATCTGCGTCCGCGCAAATTCGCGATCGATGTCCGTCTCGAGCCCGACAGCATCAACCCCGGTCGCTTTGACATAGCTCGGAATCAGGCGGCCGGCCCCCCGGGGAAAGCCGATGACCTTTGCCTTGGGATGACGCGCCCGCACTCCGTCGACGATCCGCTTGGTCGGCGCAATGCACCAACGCATGAAATCATCTTCGCCAAGCGAGCCAGCCCAGCTGTCGAAAATCTGCACMGCATCGACGCCGCCATCGAGCTGAGCGTTGAGATGAGCGATGGACGCCATCACGATCCGGTCGATCAGCCGGGCGAACAGCTCCGGGTCTCGTGTGAAGAGTTCCTTCGCGGGACCCTGATCCGGCGTGCCCCGCCCAGCCACCATGTAGGTCGCGACCGTCCAAGGCGCCCCGCAGAAGCCGATGAAGGCGGTGTTGCCTGGCAGGGCAGCCTTGACCTTGCCAACCGTTTCGTAGACCGGCGCCAGCACGTCCCGGTCGATCTCCTCGTGGATCTCGCCTAGCCTCTTCGCATCGCCCACGGGCTCCAACCGCGGACCTTCGCCCTGGACGAACCAGAGCTTCTGGCCAAGCGCATGCGGCACGACGAGGATGTCGCAGAACAGGATCGCTGCATCGAAACCGAAACGGCGGATTGGCTGAAGGGTCACTTCGGTAGCAAAGGCCGGATTGTAGCAGAGCTCGAGAAAGCCACCTGCCTTGGCCCGGACCTCGCGGTACTCCGGCAGATAGCGTCCGGCCTGGCGCATCAGCCAGATCGGCGGCCTTGCCATCACCTCGCCCGAAAGGCTCCGCAGGAAAACCGGATCTTCGTTCGCCATGCCCACTCCGGTCAGCCGTTCAGGTCTGAATCTTAAAAGAATCTTAGAGAGATATTCTTTTGTTTTGACTCTTGGTCAGGGGCAAATAGCCCGGCCCAACTTTGTCCACAACCGGTCCACAGGGCGAGCCGATGTCGCAGGGTGGAATCGCCCGGGGGGTGGGGCGCCTTAACTGATTAGTAAGAAATCAGAATCGCGGCCGGGGCTGCCGATCGTTAAAATGATTCACGTGAAACATCGCTCCACGTGTCCCCAGGGGCCAGCCTGTTGATGGAAAGAGGGAGTTATACAGTCGCGGTCCCGCGCTCCGCTCGGATGTACGGTTGTCCACAGCAGTCCCCATGACCAGCGTGACCCCTCATCGCGGTCAGCGCTGGGGGTCCCGGTCCAGGACGACAATTTGCATTGCCGATATGGCGCGCTAGAGGTTGCAACTTCGTTAAGCCCCGGGAGCCCACGTGGCGCGCAACTATTTTCATTTGCATCTGGTGTCCGATGCCACCGGCGAGACCCTGATTGCGGTCAGCCGGGCCGCCGCCGCCCAATATGAATCGGTCTCGGCCATCGAGCATGTCTATCCGCTGGTCCGCTCCGAGGCGCAGCTTGCCCGGGTCCTGGCGGAGATCGAATCCTCGCCCGGGGTCGTGCTCTACACGCTCGTCGAAGCGGAATGGGCCGAGCGGCTCGAGAAATTCTGCCAGGAGCTCGGCTGCCCCTGTCTGTCGGTGCTGAACCCGGTGCTGTCCCTGTTCCAGTCCTATCTCGGCCAGGCGGGGTCGCCGCGGCCGGGCGCGCAGCATGTCCTCAACGCCGAATATTTCCGCCGCATCGACGCGATGAACTACACGCTGATGCATGATGACGGGCAGCTTGGAGGCGATCTGGAAAGCGCGGATATCATCCTCGTCGGCATCAGCCGAACCTCGAAGACACCGACCAGCATCTATCTCGCCAATCGCGGTATCAAGACCGCCAACGTACCGCTGGTCCCCCATGTGCCTTTGCCGGTCGAACTTGAACGGCTGAGAAAGCCGTTGATCGTCGGGCTGGTCGCCAGCGCTGAGCGCATCGTCCAGATTCGACAGAACCGGTTGCTCTCGATGAAGGCGGATGATGAGACGCCCTATGTCGACCCTACAGCCGTGGCCGACGAGATCGCGCAGTCGCGCAAGCTTTGCGCCCGCAGGGGTTGGCCGGTGATCGATGTCACCCGGCGCTCGATCGAGGAGACGGCGGCAGCGATCCTCGACCTGCTGCGCGACCATCGCATGAAGTTCATCGCGACATGACGAAGAGGCCCTCTCTCTGGCGTGCAGCGGCGCCGCTGCTGCTTGCTTCCGGCAGTACGACCCGGGCTGGGATGCTACGCGCAGCCGGGATCCCGGTGGACACCCTGAAGCCCGACATCGACGAGCGAGCCGCCGAGGCGCCGCTCCTCGCACAGGGTGTCGAAGGCGAGGCGATCGCGACCGCGCTTGCCTGCGCGAAGGCGCTGCATGTCTCCGTGATGAAGCCCGGCCGCTTCGTGCTCGGCGCCGACCAGACGTTGACCTGCGAGGGCCAGATCTTTCACAAGCCCGAGAATCTCCCTGGCGCCGCCGCGCAGATCGCGACATTGGCTGGGCGCACGCATGAGCTTCATTCCGCCTTTGTGCTGGCGCGCGACGGCGAGATCCTGGCTGAAGGCGGGCAGACCGCACGACTGACGATGCGGCGGCTCGAGCTCGATTTCATCGCGACCTATGTCGAACTTGCTGGCCCGGCGATCCTGACCAGCGTTGGCGGCTACCAGCTCGAGGGCCTTGGTTCCCAGCTCTTCGCTGCCGTCGAGGGCGACCATTTCACCATTCTCGGCCTCCCGCTCCTTGCCGTACTCGAGGCCCTGCGCGAGCAGGGCGCTCTCGTCGATTGATCCGGACATCTGAATTCCATGACCCGTCGCTGTTTCGTCATCGGTCACCCGATCGCCCATTCACGCTCGCCGCTCATTCACGGCAGCTGGATCGCCGAGCATGGGCTCGATGGATCCTATGAACGCATCGATGTCGCACCGGCTGCACTCTCGTCGTTCATGGCCCGGGTGCGGAGCGGCGAATTCGTGGGCGGCAACGTCACAGTTCCCCACAAGGAGGCGTCGCTGCTGCTGGTCGATGAACTCAGCCCCGTCGCCCGCGCGATGGGTGCGGTGAATACGATCTGGCGTGACGATGGTCGCCTGTTCGGCGACAACACCGATGCTGCCGGCTTCCTCGCCCATCTCGACGCCAGCGTTCCCGGCTGGAGCGAGCGGGTCGCAACGGCTCTCATTCTTGGCTCGGGCGGCGCGGCGCGGGCGATCGGTTTTGGACTGAAGGCGCGCGGCCTCGAGCGGATCATCCTCGTCAACCGCAGCGCGGACCGAGCCATGGAACTTGCCCGGGCACTTGGAGCTCCGGTCGAGGCGCGGGACTGGTCAAGGCGTCATGAGCTGGTCGAATCGGCCGATCTGATCGTCAACACGACGGCGCTTGGGATGAACGGCAAGCCGCCGCTCGATCTCGATCTCACCAGGCTCCGCCCCGGCACGATCGTTGACGACATCGTGTACGTGCCGTTGCGGACGCCCCTGCTCGAAGAGGCGGAACGTCGCGGCGGTGTTCCGGTCGATGGCCTCGGCATGCTGCTGCATCAGGCCGCCCCCGGTTTCGCGCGCTGGTTCGGTGTGACCCCGAAGGTCACGCCGGCGCTGCGGGCCCGGCTCGAAGCCGATATCCTGGGCGCCTGATTCGCTGGGTGCCGCATGACCTTCATCCTGGGACTGACCGGCTCGATCGGCATGGGAAAGTCGACCACCTCGGAGATGTTCCGGGCCCACGGCGTGCCTGTCCATGATGCCGATGCCACCGTCCATGCGCTCTACCGGGGCAGGGCGGTCGCACCGATCGCGGCAGCCTTTCCGGAGACTGTAGTAAATGGGGCCGTGGATCGTGCCCGACTCTCCTCGATGGTTGTGGGCAAGCCCGAAGCCCTGCGCGCGCTGGAGGCGATCATTCATCCTCTGGTGCGGGAGGAGGAGATCGCTTTCATCAAGAACTGCATTGCAGCGGGGAGCGATATCGGGGTCCTCGATGTGCCGCTCCTGCTTGAGGTTGGAGGAGGGTATCGCTGTGACGCCGTCGTCGTGATCACGGCATCAGCCGAAGTGCAGCGCGCCCGCGTTTTGGCGCGTCCGGAGATGACGGCGGAGAAGCTGGACGCGATCCTTGCGCGCCAGATGCCGGATGCCGAGAAGCGCCGGCACGCTCACTTCCTTGTGGACACCTCGCATGGCTTGCTGGTGGCACAGAGGCAGGTCCGCTCTATCCTCCAGGCATTGGCCGGCCGTCCTGGCCGGAGCCGGCAAGAAAAGGCGTCCAGGCATGCGTGAGATCGTTCTCGATACCGAGACGACCGGCGTCGAAGCCAATGGCGGCGATCGCGTCGTTGAAATCGGCTGCGTCGAACTGGTCAATCACTGCCCATCCGGCCGTACCTTCCATCAATACATCAACCCCGAGCGGGCGATGGCGGAAGGCGCCTTCAAGGTCCACGGACTGTCCGATGCCTTCCTGGCGGACAAGCCCGTCTTCGCGGCCATTGCCGAGGAGTTTGCAGCCTTCATCGATGGCGCGCGGCTCGTCATCCACAACGCGTCCTTCGACGTCGGCTTCCTGAACATGGAGATGAAGCGTGTCGGCCGTGGCCCGATCGATCCATCGCTGGTCGTCGATACGCTGGCGATGGCGCGACGCAAGCATCCCGGAGCCTCGAACAGTCTCGATGCGCTCTGCCAGCGCTACGGCATCGACAATACGAGGCGCACCCAGCACGGCGCGCTGCTCGATTCGGAGATTCTCGCCGAGGTCTATATCGAGCTGATCGGAGGCAAACAGGCCGATCTCGGACTTGGCGTGGTCAGCGCTTCCGGTCCCGGCAACGGTCTCGCCGATCTTTCCGAGCGGCCGCAGCGCCAGCGCCCGCTCGCCCCCTGCCTCGACGAGGCGGCAATGGCCGCTCATGAGAGCTTCATCCTGACCCTGAAGACACCGCTCTGGAGCGGCTATCTCGGTCTGGCCAAGGAAAGCTGAGCCGCTTGTGGCGGCTCAGCTTCGGGTCGGTCAGCCGCGGCTACGATCGGCGCGCCGGGACATCATGTTGAGACCCTCGATCAGCGCCGAGAAGGCCATGGCGGCGTAGATGTAGCCCTTCGGGATATGGGCGCCGAAACCCTCGCCGATCAGCGTGGCGCCGATCATCAGCAGGAAGCCGAGGGCCAGCATCACGATCGTCGGGTTCTTTTCGATGAACTTCGCCAGCGGGTCGGCGGCCAGCAGCATCACCAGCACGGCGACGATCACCGCAATCATCATCACCGGGACATGCTCGGTCATGCCGACGGCCGTGATGATGCTGTCGATCGAGAAGACCAGATCGAGCAGCAGGATCTGGAAGATCGCAGCGCCGAAGGTCACGGTTGCCGCACGGCCGCCGTCGAACACATCGGGCCCGTGATTGACGTCGACCTTGTGATGGATTTCGGTCGTCGCCTTCCAGACCAGAAAAAGGCCGCCGGCGATCAGGATGAAATCGCGCCAGGAGAAGGCCTTGCCGAAGAGCGAGACGATCGGCTCCGTCAATTGCACGATGAAGGCGACGGTACCGAGCAGCGCGAGCCGCATGAACAGGGCAAGCCCGATGCCGATCTTGCGGCCGAGCGAACGTTGCTCCTCAGGCAGCTTGTTGGTCAGGATCGAGATGAAGATCAGATTGTCGATGCCGAGGACAACCTCCATGGCGATCAGTGCCCCGAGAGCCGCCCATACGGCGGGGTCGGCAGCAAGCGTCATCAGATGGTCCATCGGGTCTCCACATAACAAAATGCGGACGCCGGATTGGCGCCCGCTTCAATGAATGTGGGAGATGGAGTTTGCCTTGCCGATGCGCAAGGCGTTGCGAAATGCGCGCGATTATTGATTGAAATGCAAGAAAGGGCCCGCGAGGGCCCTTTCGATATCGTCGGCTTGCGGAGGCGGCAGGCTCGCTCAGGCGTTAGGCGCCTGCGGCTGCTGGGCCTGAAGCTCCTGCATGCGCTGTTGATACAGCATCGCGAAATCGATCTGCGGAACATAGAAAGGCGGGAAGCCGCCGGTCTKGACCGCGTCCGCGATGATCTGGCGGGCGAACGGGAACAGCAGCCGCGCGCAGTCGATCACCAGAACGGGGTGAATATGCTCCTGCGGGATGTTCAGCAGCCGGAACACGCCAGCATAGCTGAGATCGAACGCAAACAGCGTCTCGTTGTTCAGGACGGCCTTGCCCTCGAGCTGGAGCACGGTCTCGTAATCGGTCTCCGACAGCGCGGTGGTCGAGACGTTGACCTGCAGGGACATCTGCGGGCCCTGCTCGTTCTGCTGGCCGAGGGCGCGGGGCGCCTTCGGATTCTCGAAGGAGAAGTCCTTGGTGTACTGGATCAGGGCATTCATGCTCGGCTGAGCGTTCGCCTCGCTCGCGCCGTTGCCGTTGGGGATGTCGTTGGCCATCGGTCCCATCATCGTCTGGCAGGCTTTAATCGGGAAATCCCACGCCTTGCCGGCGCCCGGGACTGCGCACCGCTCCCCGGTGCAATGCTTGCGTCGGCTATCATGGAGCTTCCTCAGGCACAAGAAGCCGCCTTCACAAGCTCGGGGGTGGATGTTACGAGCCTTGATCACCATATCGCATGCGGCGGCCGGCCGACCGCCGCCGTTGATGCGAGGCGGTCACTGGGGTTCCGGATCAGCGTTCGATGCAAAATTCCTTCGACATGACGACTTTGGTCTTCCTGGCTCTGGCCGTTTTCGTCGCCTGGAAGCTTCGCTCCGTGCTTGGCCAGAAGACCGGCAGCGAGCAGCCGCCAAAGGATCCCTTCGCGCGGCGTGAGACGCCGCCGATGCGACCTGATCAGGCCGGCGCTCCCGAGGCCAAGCGCGACAATGTCATTCGCCTGCCGGGCGCAGCCAATGATCCCGCTGCGACAGCCGTTCCTGCGGCCGAGCGCTGGAAGGACATTGCGCCTGCGGATTCGCCGATCCTTGCCGGCATCGAGGCCATCGTTCGCCAGGAGCAGGATTTCGACCCGAAGGGTTTCCTGCAGGGTGCGAAATCCGCTTACGAGACCATCGTCACCGCCTTCGCCCGCGGCGACCGCAAGGTCCTGAAGGGCCTCCTCGCCAAGGAAGTCTATGATGGCTTCGAGCAGGCGATTACCGACCGCGAGAAGCGCGGCGAGAAGGCGGAATCCTCCTTCGTCTCGATCGACAAGGCCGAGATCACCGCCGTCGACGTCAAGGGCAAGACCGCTCAGGTGACGATCGCATTCGTTTCGCAGCTGATCAGTGTTGTCCGTGATGCACAGGGCGTCGTGGTCGACGGCAGCGCCGAGGCGGTTTCGGAGGTCAACGATATCTGGACCTTCTCGCGTCAGCTCGGCAGCCGCGACCCGAATTGGCTTTTGGTCGCGACCGAAGCCGGCGCGTGACCCGTGGCCTCGGGCGCATTGCGCTGGTGGCCGCCATGTTGTCCGCTGCAATGACACAAGCGCCCGCCGGTCCGAGCTTGCCGCCCGGCGCCCGCGCAGAGGTCATCTCTCCCGGCGCAATAGCGGGATGGCCGGATGACGATCACCGCATTGCGCTGACGATTTTCGCAGCTGGCTGCGCTGCCAACCCCCCGCTTCGGCAAGGCGCCCCGATCCCCCCTGCGCTCACCGCTGTCTGCGCCGAAGCCGGCAGGCTGACGGCTCGCGGGCCGGTCGATCGGACGGCGGCGCGTCGCTTCTTCGAGGAGCGTTTCAGTTTCTGGCGCATCCGGCCGAGCGGCGCCGAGGGCGGCTTCATGACCGGCTATTTCGAGCCGGAGTTCGAAGGCTCGCTCACCCCCTCCGTCCAGTTCCCAACGCCGCTCTATGCCCGCCCTGCCGATCTGGTGACGCGCCTTGCAGGCGACGCTTGGCCAGGGCTGGAACCTGCCTTGTCCGCCGCCCGCCGCACTCCCCGGGGCCTAGAGCCCTATCCCGATCGGACGGCGATCGAGAGTGGCGCACTCGACGGGCAGGGCCTGGAAATCGCCTGGCTGCGCGATCCGGTCGACCGCTTCGTGTTGCAGGTGCAGGGCTCCGGCCGGGTTCGGTTGCAGGACGGCAGGGTCGTCCGGCTGGTCTATTCCGGCCGCAACGGCCACGCCTATACCTCACTCGGCCGGGTGCTCAGCGAGCGCGAGAACATCCCGCCGGCCGAGATGACTATGGACAAGCTGGTCGCTCGGTTGAAGGCCGATGCCGGTTTTGCCCGGGACCTGATCCGCCTGAACCGCTCCTTCGTCTTCTTCGCCCGCAAGGACGACTTGCCGGCCGAGTCGGGGCCGATCGGTGGTGCGGGTTTGCCCCTGACGCCGCTGCGTAGCATCGCCGTCGACCGCGCCATCTGGCCCTACGGACTGCCGGCCTGGATCGATGCGACAATTCCCACCGGCAGCGGCGACATKGAGCGGCTGTCGCGCTTGATGATTGCGCAGGATACGGGATCCGCCATCGTCGGACCGTCGCGGGTCGACCTGTTCGTCGGTTCCGGCCAGGCGGCGGGTCATCGCGCCGGGCTGGTCCGCCATTCCTTTGACTTCACGGTGCTCTGGCCGCGGGCGGAGGCGCGCTGAGGAATGCGCCGCCGTCGCGAGAAGACCCTGTCGGAGGCCGAGATTGCCCTGTGGCGGCAGGTTGCACGTTCGGTGACGCCACTGCGGGGGCGCGCCGCACCGCCGCCTGAGGAGCCTGCAGCGGCCCCGGCGCCACCTCCAACTGAGGCTGCCGCCCCTGTTCTGGTGGTTGCCGTCAAACCGGCCAGGATCACCCCGCCGCCGCTGGCGCCGCTCGAGCGCCGCCTGCGCACCCAGTTGCGTCGCGGAACCCAATCCGTCGAGGCGGTGATCGACCTGCACGGCCTGCGGCAGGATGCCGCTCATGCGGCGCTATGTGCCTTTCTGCGCCGCGAGCAGGCGCGCGGCACCAGGCTGGCGCTGGTCGTGACGGGCAAGGGCGCCGCGGGCGATGCGATTTTCGGCGAAGAGCGTGGCGTCCTGCGCCGCAGCGTGCCGCACTGGCTGCGGCTACCTGATCTGCGCCCTTTCGTCGTCGGCTTCGAGGAGGCCGAGCAGCGCCATGGCGGCGCCGGCGCGCTCTATATCCGTCTGCGCCGGCACCGTGAGAGCGGCGCGTGACACCCTTTGGCCAGCGCGTTCGGGAGCTGCGCGCAGCTCGCGGCGTGACGCTGGCCGGAATGGCCGCGGCGCTGGGCGTCACGCCGGCCTATCTCTCGGCCCTTGAGCATGGCAAGCGCGGCCAGCCGACCTTTGCGCTGATCCAGGGCGTGATCCATTTGCTCGGCGTGATCTGGGACGAGGCTGACGAACTCGTTCGTCTCGCCGAGCTCTCCCACCCCCGCATCACGGTCGATACTGCGGGACTGGCACCGGAGGCGACGCTGGTCGCCAACCGGCTTGCCCTTGAGATCGCCGAACTCGGCCCCGACGAACTCGCCGCGCTGCGCGCCGTGCTTGACCAGGCCAGTCGCCGGCGCGGCCGTGCTTGACCGCATCGGGTCCTGATGCGAAACGCCCATCATTCGTCCCATCCTCGCCAACCCACGGAACTCCTTCATGAAAAATGCCCGTTATGATGTCCTGGCGCTCGGCAACGCCATCGTCGATGTCATCGCTCGCGCGGAAGAGGATTTTCTGGTCGCGCATGAGCTGACCAAGGGCGCGATGATGCTGATCGACGAGCCCCGTGCCGAGACGCTCTACGCGGCGATGGGCCCGGCCAAGGTCATCTCGGGTGGTTCCGCCGCCAACACCATCGCGGGCCTTGCCTCCTTTGGCGGCAAGGGCGCCTTCATCGGCAAGGTGAAGCAGGACGAGCTCGGCAAGCTCTACCGGCATGACCTGACCTCGCAGGGCGTCAGCTTCGATACGGCTTTCGCGGCCGATGGTCCGGCGACCGCCCGTTCCTTCATCTTCGTCACGCCTGATGGCKAGCGCACGATGAACACCTATCTCGGCGCCTGCCAGGGCCTCACTGTCGCGGATGTCGACAAGGATACGGTCCAGAACGCCGACATCATCTATCTCGAGGGCTATCTCTGGGATCCGCCGGCGGCCAAGGAAGCCTTCCGCAAGGCCTCGGAGTTTGCCCATGCAGCTGGCGGCCGTGTCGCGATCACCCTGTCGGATTCCTTCTGCGTGGATCGTTATCGCGACGAGTTCCTCGGGCTGATCCGCAACCGGCTGGTCGATATCGTCTTCGCCAATGAGCACGAGCTGAAGAGCCTCTACCAGACCGGCGATTTCGACAGCGCGCTCGCTGCGTTGCGCGCGGAGAATATCATTGCGGCGGTGACGCGCTCGGAGAAGGGCGCTCTGGCGGTGACGCCTGACGGCATCGTCGCCGAACCGGTCTTCCCGGTGGAGCGCATCGTCGATTCAACCGGCGCGGGCGACCTCTTCGCCGCGGGCTTCCTCTTCGGCCTGACCTCGGGCCGCGAGGTGCGGGACTCGCTGCGGCTCGGCGCGCTGGCCGCCGCCGAGATCATCAGCCATGTCGGTGCAAGGCCGGATGTGAACCTGAAGGTGCTGGCGGGCGATAACGGCTTGCTGTGACCTGATMGGGTTTCAGGTTCGGCGTGTCATGGTCGGGCGGGTCTCGATCATGGCACGCCTTTTCACGAGCCGCGTCGCAAGACGCGGCGGCCCGGCAGTGCAGCCGCGCACGACGATTCAGTACAGCGTCGCCTTCACGCGCTCCGGCAGCGCCTTGTCATAGGCAGCACCGTCAAAGGTCTCGATCGCCTCGTTCCGCGCAGTGATGTCACGCAGGATCTGTCCGGCGCTTGGCAACTCACGCCTGTCGGCATGTTTGGCCGGGTTCCAAAGGTCGGCCCGGACCACGGCGCGCGAGCACTGGAAGTAGACTTGTTCCACATCGACCACGATCACGCAGGCCGGCAGCTTTCCCGCCATCTCGAAGCGCGCGCAGAGCTCGGGGTCGATCGAAAGCGTCGCTGTGCCGTTCACCCGCAGGGTTTCGCTGTATCCGGGGACCAGGAAGAGCATTCCGATTCTCGGATCGAACAGAATATTTCTTAATGAATCCAGACGGTTATTGCCTTTTCTGTCTGGAATCAGGAGCGTTTTCGCGTCCCGGACCGTGACAAAGCCCGGCAGATCCCCGCGCGGCGAACAATCCAGGCCCTCCGGACCGTTGGTCGCGAGCACCATGAAGGGCGAGGCGGCGATCAGCGCAGCATAGTTCTCGTCGACATGGTCGATCTCCTTGGCGACCGAGGCGGGCGCGACGGGGTTCGGATACCGGGCGGCGAGCGTCTCGAGCGAAGTGATGCTGTGGTCGGTCATGCCGATCTCCAAGAACCAATAAGTCTAGACTATTGGGAGACAGGCGTGAGCGCCAGCCCCTTCGCACCGCAAAAAAGAAAACGCCCCGCATCGTGAGATGCGGGGCGCCTGTGGTCTGGCGATGAAGCCGGAGCTTACTCGCTGGCGGGCTGCTTCTCGCGGGCCTTCTCGGCGTCGCGGGCAGCCTTGAGCTTCTCGGTCAGATCCTCGCCCGTCTCCTGGTCGACGACCTTCATCGAGAGGCGGATCTTGCCCCGCTCATCCTGGCCGAGGAACTTGACCTTGACCTTGTCGCCTTCCTTGACGACGTCCGAGACCTTCTGGACACGCTGGGCGGCCAGTTCGGAAATGTGAACGAGGCCGTCCTTGGCGCCGAAGAAGTTCACGAAGGCGCCGAACTCCATGATCTTCACCACGGTGCCGTCATAGATCATGCCCGGCTCGGCTTCCGAGACGATCGACTTGATCCACTTGATCGCGGCTTCGATCGACTTGCCGTCGGCCGAGGCGATCTTGATGGTGCCGTCGTCCTCGATGTTCACCTTGGCGCCGGTCTTCTCGACGATCTCGCGGATGACCTTGCCGCCCGAACCGATGACTTCGCGGATCTTGTCGACCGGGATCTTCATCGTCTCGATGCGCGGGGCATATTCGCCGAGCTGGGCGCGCGAGGTGGAGAGCGCCTTGGACATCTCGCCGAGGATGTGGTCACGACCGCCCTTGGCCTGGCCAAGCGCGACCTGCATGATCTCCTCGGTGATGCCGGCGATCTTGATGTCCATCTGCAGCGAGGTGATGCCCGCAGCGGTACCGGCCACTTTGAAGTCCATGTCGCCGAGATGATCCTCGTCGCCGAGGATGTCGGAGAGCACCGCGAAGCGCTCACCTTCCAGGATCAGGCCCATGGCGATGCCCGCAACCGGAGCCTTCAGCGGCACGCCGGCATCCATCAGCGCCAGCGAGGTGCCGCAGACGGTGGCCATCGAGGAGGAGCCGTTCGACTCGGTGATCTCCGAGACGACGCGGATCGTGTAGGGGAACTCGCCCTTGGCCGGCAGCATCGGACGGATCGCGCGCCAGGCGAGCTTGCCATGGCCGATCTCGCGGCGGCCGGGCGAACCCATCCGGCCGGTCTCGCCGACGGAGTAGGGAGGGAAGTTGTAGTGCAGCAGGAAGGTTTCCTTGTAGGTGCCTTCCAGCGAGTCGATGAACTGCTCGTCGTCGCCGGTGCCGAGCGTGGTCACGACCAGCGCCTGGGTTTCGCCGCGGGTGAACAGCGACGAGCCGTGGGTGCGCGGCAGGATGCCAGCTTCCGCCACGATCTTGCGGACCGTCTTGACGTCGCGACCGTCGATGCGGATGCCGTCGTCGAGGATGTTCCAGCGCACGATCTTGGCCTGGGCTTCCTTGAACTGGCCGGCGACCTGTTCCTTGGTGAAGGTCTTCACGCCATCCGGCTCGGCCGAGACCAGCGCCTCGACGACCTTCGCCTTGACGGCGTCGACAGCCTTATAGCGCTCGGCCTTGGCGGTGATCTTGTAGGCGACGCGGAGCTCGGCTTCGCCAACCTTGAGCACGGCGTCGAGGATCGCCGACTGGTCGGCCGGCTGGTAGTCGCGCGGCTCCTTGGCGGCCTTTTCAGCCAGACGGATGATGGCGTCGATCACCGGCTGGAAATGCTTGTGGCCGAACATCACGGCGCCGAGCATGATCTCTTCGGAGAGTTCCTTGGCTTCCGACTCGACCATCAGGACGGCGTCCTGGGTACCGGCGACGACGAGGTCGAGGCCCGATTCCTTGATCTCGTCGACCAGCGGGTTGAGCTTGTAGGCACCGTCGAAATAACCGACGCGGGCGGCGCCGACCGGGCCCATGAAGGGCACGCCGGACAGGGTCAGTGCGGCCGAAGCTGCGACCATCGCAACGATGTCGGGGTCGTTCTCCAGGTCATGCTGGAGCACGGTGCAGACCACCTGGGTGTCGTTCTTGTAGCCGTCGGCGAAAAGCGGGCGGATCGGCCGGTCGATCAGGCGGGAGACCAGGGTCTCCTTCTCGCTCGGGCGGCCTTCGCGCTTGAAGTAGCCGCCCGGGATGCGGCCGGCCGCGAAGGTCTTTTCCTGGTAGTTCACGGTCAGCGGGAAGAAGTCGAAGCCCGGCTTCGGCTCCTTGGCCGAGACGACGGTGGCGAGCACGACGGTCTCACCATAGGTGGCGAGCACGGCGCCGTCGGCCTGGCGGGCGACCTTGCCGGTTTCGAGCACGAGCTTGCGCCCGCCCCAGATCAGCTCTTCGGTTTGGATGTCGAACATGGTTCTCTTTCGGATCGGATGTGGCACACGTCCGGACGTCTCAAGCCCATGGGCAAGACGGCGGAAAGCTCGGGAGACGGTGAGCATTGCGCCCGAGCGCTCGGCGATCCTGCCATGGACGTCGGGGCGTCCGGCGGAGGCCTGCGGCTAAGCCACCCATGCGGCCGCCGCGTTGGAGTCAGGGCGCCGCACCATTGCGGCCAGACCCTGGAGTAGGAGCATCATGTCGCCCGAAAGATGGTTCCCACCTTTCGGCATCATGCTCTGGAAAAACCGCCCGGAACCGATCGGTGCCGGGCGGGAAGCTCTTGCGATCGATCAGCGGCGGATGCCGAGCTTCTCGATCAGCGTCCTGTAGCGCGCTTCGCTCTTGCCCTTGAGATAGTCGAGCAACGAACGGCGCTGCGAAACCAGCTTCAGCAGGCCGCGACGCGAGTGGTTGTCCTTGACATGCGACTTGAAGTGACCGGTCAGGTTGTTGATGCGCTCCGTCAGGATCGCGACCTGGACCTCCGGCGAACCGGTGTCATTCKGCTTGGTGGCATGTTCCTTCACGAGCGCGGTCTTGCGCTCCGGCGTAATCGACATCGTGTGATCCTTCAGTTGAATGTTGATCTGGCGGGCCAGGCCGGGATGTCGTCCAGCAAGGTCCGGAACCCGCAATCCACCTCATCACGGAGGAGATGCGCAGCCAGCCGCAAGGCCGGTTGGCGCGGGATATACACGAATCTGGGTAAAACGCTAGCGCGGCGACGAGGCAGGCCGGGGCAGACCGTGGTCGTAGCGCCTCTGCGCTTCCTCGACCTCGCCGATATGGGTCTCGGCCCAGCGCGTCAATCCGTGCACGGTTGCTGCAAGCGTGCGGCCGAGTTCGGTCAGCGAATACTCGACAGTTACGGGCACGGTGGGGAACGCCTCGCGGCTGATCAACCCATCGCGCTCCAGGCTCCGCAATGTCTGCGACAGCATCTTCTGCGAGATGTTGTCGATGCGTCGGCGCAGCTCGTTGAAGCGCAACGTCCCCTCTCCGAGCAGAATCAGGATCAGCACCGCCCATTTATCGCCGATGCGGTCGAGGACCTGGCGGGTCGGGCATTGGGCGTTGAAGGCGTCCGGGCGTTGCAGCATCGTGGTTTCCCTCAGGTGACCATGTCGCGTGAAAGTGCCTTCTTTACGAGGCTCCACGCTGCCTCCATCTAGTATCGCACAGGATGTTGGTTCCTGAAAGATACTAGCCAAAGGCAGATCTCATGAAAATCGCTCTCATCGGCGCTACCGGCTTCATCGGCTCGCGCCTGCTGGCCGAGCTGTCCGCCCGCGAACACGCGGTTTCGGCGATCACCCGCAACCCCGGAAAGGTCGCAGCGGCGACTGGTGTGACGCCGTTGAAAGGCGACGTCTTCGATCGCGACGGGCTGGCCAGCGTGCTCGCTGGCCATGACGCGGTGATCAGTGCCGTGCATTTCACCGCGAGCGACCCGGCGGTTCTGCTGGCCGCCGTCAAGCAATCCGGCGTGAAGCGCTATCTCGTCGTCGGTGGCGCGGGCAGTCTCGAGGTCGCGCCAGGCAAGCAGCTGTTCGACACGCCGGAGTTCCCGGCGATCTATCTGGCAGAGGCGAAGAAGGGCGGCGCCTTCCTCGAGCTGCTCAAGGGTGAGAGCCAACTGGACTGGACGTTCCTGTCACCCTCGGCGCTGATCCAGCCCGGCCAGCGCACCGGCAAGTTCCGCCTCGGCAGGGATCAGCTTCTGGTCGATGCGCAGGGCAAGAGCGCGATTTCGGCCGAGGACTACGCGATCGCATTGGTCGACGAACTGGAGAAGCCTGCCCACTCGCGCCAGCGCTTCACGGTCGGTTACTGAACCATCGCGAGCAATTCAGGCTTTCTGGTAGCGGCGGCGGCCGAGATGCAGGCCGCCGCCTGGCTCCGGCATGATGCCGGACCCGGCTAGGCCGGAGTTGTTCGATGCCGCCTTGGCGGGCTTCAGGGCGGGCTATGAAAGCCCGCCGCAGTTCAGCTGGAAGTACAAGTCGCCTGTTCGGAGCACCGCCCCTGCGTGACGCTGCACGCTTGCGCGCCACGCAGTTCAGTCTCGTCCCGGCCTGAAGCATCGGCCCGAAAAGTGGATTGCGGCTTTCGGAAAGGCCGACGCAAACCCAGGGGGTTGAATCATGGGATTGGATACGGGATCCGACCGCATGGATTAGAGATTGAAGACCCGGTGCGGCACCAGCTCGCCATTGCTGATCGAGCCAGTGGCGATGAGCACGCCGCCGCTGGTCGCATAGACAGCCTCGGCTTCGATCGGCGCATCGCGACCGCGCAATAGTGCGCTCTGGCCACGCTTCAGCCGCAGGGCCGCATCGCGATGGACCACGATCTCCGGAATGAGCTCAAGCGCTGCTGCGACCGGCCGGAGTGCGCCCTCGGCCTCTTCCTGGCTGCTGCGCAACGTCTCGACGGTCGTCGCCTCGGTCACCGTGAAGGGGCCGACGCGGGTGCGCCTGAGATGGGCGACATGCCCGAGGCAGCCGAGCGCAACGCCGAGATCGCGGGCGATGGCGCGTACATAGGTGCCCTTGCCACATTCGGCCTCGAACGTCGTCGTCGCGCCGTCATGGCTGACGATCGACAGCGCATCGATCTCGACCGGGCGGGGCTGCAGCACCACCTCTTCGCCATCCCGGGCGAGGTCATAGGCGCGCTCGCCGGCGATCTTGATGGCTGAGTATTTGGGGGGCGTTTGCAGGATCGTGCCCGTGAAGCGCGGCAGCAGGGCCGCGATGGCGTATTCCTGCGGGCGTAGCTCCGAGGTCGCAATCACACGGCCTTCGGTATCGTCGGTCTCGGTCTGCGAGCCCCAGGCGACGGTAAACTGATAGGCCTTCCGGCCATCCATGACGAAGGGGACTGTCTTGGTCGCCTCGCCCAGCGCGATCGGCAGCAGGCCTGAAGCGAGGGGGTCGAGCGTGCCGGCATGGCCGGCCTTCTTGGCGCTGAAGGCGCGCTTCACCACGCTGACCGCATGGGTCGAGGTCATGCCGACGGGCTTGTCGAGCACCACCCAACCATGCACGTCGCGCTTCTTCGGGCGGGGCTGCTGCGCGTGCGGAGGCGCCACTGTCTCGCTATTCGTCGTCATGATGGTCGTCTTGGTCGATCTTCAGGGGCTGGCGCAGCGTGTCGCGGCGCACCGAATCGGAATCGAGCAGCGCATCGATGCGTTCGGCCTCCGAGAAGCTCTCATCCTGGCGGAAGCGGATATCGGGCGCGTATTTCAGGTTCACCCGATGGGCGATCTCGCCCCGGATATAGCGCTTGTGGCCATCGAGCGCCTTCAGGACCGGCGCGATGTCATTGCCGCCGAGCGGCATGATGTAGGCCGTCGCGAGCTTGAGATCGGGCGAGAGGCGCACCTCCGGCACGGTGATGACATGCTTCGCCAGCACGTCGTCGTGAATGTCGCCGCGGGCGAGCATCTCGGCCAGTGCGTGACGGATGAGTTCGCCGACGCGCAATTGTCGCTGCGAGGGGCCGCTGGGTTTTGCTGGTCTTGCCATGGTTCTCGATCTCCGGACTCGGACCGGATGAGCGTGGATCGTAGAAACGTCATGGCCGGGCTTGGCCCGGCCATGACGTCAAGGTTCTGCGAAGGAGCGGGCGCTCGTGATCGTCAGGCGGTCGGGACAAGCCCGGCCGCGACGGATCACAGCGTCMGCTTGATCTCCTCGACGCGATAGCACTCGATCACGTCGCCAGCGCGCATGTCCTGATAATTCTCGAAGGACATGCCGCATTCCTGGCCGGCAACCACTTCCTTGGCGTCGTCCTTGAAGCGCTTGAGCTGCGAGAGCTTGCCCTCGTGGACCACGACATTGTCGCGGATCAGGCGGACATTGGCGCCGCGTTCGATCGTGCCGTCGGTGACGCGGCAGCCGGCGATCTTGCCGACCTTCGAGACGTTGAAGATCTCGAGGATCTGGGCATTGCCGAGCATCGTCTCGCGCAGGGTCGGAGCCAGCAGGCCCGACATCGCCGCCTTCACGTCATCCACGAGGTTGTAGATGATGTTGTAGTAGCGGATTTCGACGCCGGCCCGTTCGGCCGCCTCGCGCGCTTCCTTGTGGGCACGCACGTTGAAGCCGATCACAGCCGCGCCGGAAGCCTGGGCGAGCGTGATATCGGATTCGGTGATGCCGCCGACACCCGACTGCAGCACGCGTGCGCGCACCTCGTCGTTGCCGACCTTCTCGAGCGTGCCGACGATGGCCTCGACCGAACCCTGCACGTCGCCCTTGACGACGAGCGGGAATTCCTTGCGGCCAGCGCCTTCCTTGAGGTCGCGCATCATCTCCGCGAGCGAGCGGCCCGCTGCCGATCCACCGCCACGAGCTGCGATCCGGTCGCGCTTCTGACGCTCACGGTAATCGGTGACCTCGCGGGCACGCGCTTCGGATTCGACAACCGCGACGCGGTCGCCGGCCTCAGGCGTGCCGTTGAATCCGAGAACCTCGACCGGCAGCGACGGGGGCGCCTCCTTGATCTGGGCACCGGTGTCGCCGATCAGGGCGCGCACCCGGCCCCATTCCGAGCCCGCCACGACGATGTCGCCGGTGCGCAGCGTGCCGCGCTGGACGAGCACGGTCGCKACCGGGCCGCGGCCGCGATCGAGCTTCGCCTCGATCACGGTGCCTTCGGCAGCGCGATCGGGATTGGCCTTGAGATCGAGCAGTTCAGCCTGCAGGGAGATAGCCTCGAGAAGCTTGTCGAGGTTCTGGCCGGTCTTGGCCGAAACCTCGATTTCCAGCGTCTCGCCGCCCAGCGTCTCGACCTGGATCTCGTATTGCAGCAGCTCGGACCGCACGCGGTCCGGGTTGGCGTCGGGCTTGTCGATCTTGTTGATCGCCACGATCAGCGGGACCTTGGCCGCCTTGGCGTGGTTGATGGCCTCGACCGTCTGCGGCATCACGCCGTCGTCGGCTGCCACCACGAGAACGACGATATCCGTCACCTTGGCACCACGGGCACGCATCGCCGTGAAGGCGGCGTGGCCCGGGGTATCGATGAAGGTCACCTTCGAGCCGGTCGGCGTCGTCACCTGATAGGCGCCGATATGCTGGGTGATGCCACCGGCCTCGCCGGTCACGACATGGGTCTGGCGGATCGCATCGAGCAGCGAGGTCTTGCCGTGGTCGACATGGCCCATGATGGTCACGACCGGGGGACGCTGGATCAGCATCTCATCGGTGTCGGGCGTATCGAACAGGCCTTCTTCGACGTCGGATTCGGCGACGCGCTTGACGGTGTGGCCCATTTCCTCGGCCACGAGCTGAGCAGTGTCGGCGTCGATCACGTCGGTGATCTTGTGCATCGCGCCCTGCTTCATCAGCAGGCGGATGACGTCGACGCCACGCTCGGTCATGCGGTTGGCGAGTTCCTGGATGGTGATCGTCTCGGGGATGATCACCTCGCGCATCACGCGTTCCTTGGCGACGTCCGAGGCACGGTGCCCGGTCATGCGCTGGACGCGACGGCGGAAGGCTGCAACCGACCGTGTCCGCTCGTCATCACCGCCGGTAGCGGTCGAGAGCGTCAGGCGGCCACGCGGCTTCTCACCGGCCTTGGGCGTCTTCGGGGCGGGAGTCGGCGCGCCGCGATTGGCAGCGCCGGGAGCGCCGCCGGGGCGACGGAACGCGGGCCTGGCCTCACCATCATCGGGGCGGCTGCGCGGGGCGCCGGCCGAAGGGGCCTGACGGGCCGGGCGGACGACGGCCGGCTCTGCGGGAGCGCTCGGATCACCGGCACGGGGGGGACGCGGTGCGTCGACCCGGGCAGGACGCGAGTCGAGCCGCGGCGGACGTGCACCGACGTCGCGCATCTGCGGACGTGCGCCACCGAACTCGCGCGGACCGGATGCGGGCCGTGCGGCGGGAGCATAGGTTGAAGGCTGGGACGGCTGCGCCTGCTGCTGCGGCGGAGCGGATGGAGCCGGGGCCGAGACCTGCTCACGCGGCTGCTGGGGGGCTGCCGGACGGGCGGCCTGGGCATCATCGCGCTGACGAGCGGCGACTTCGGCGCGACGCTTCTGCTCGTCTTCTTGACGACGGCGCTCTTCTTCCTCGCGCTGGCGAGCAAGAGCTGCCTCGCGCTCGGCCCGTTCGCGTTCTGCAACAAGCGCACGCTGGCGGGCTTCCTCTTCGGCCTGACGGCGCTCGTCGAGCTCACGGGCTCGCGAGTCGGACAGGGCGCGCTGACGCGCATCCTTCTCGTCGTCCGAGAGGGTGCGCAGCAGCATGCCGCCTGGCTTCGGAGCTGCGGGAGCCGGCTGGGGTACGACCGGACGCGGGGCAGCGGGCTGCACCGCGGGCTGCGGCGCACGAGCCACCGGCGCTTCCTTGACTTCGGGCCCACCGACGCGGCGCTTGACCTCGACGACGACCTGCTTCGAGCGCCCATGCGAGAAGCTTTGCCGAACCGTGCTCTGCTCAATCGGCCGCTTCAGCGTTAGGGTCTTCGGAGGGCTGACCGTCAAAGTCTTGTCGCCCGGGTTTTTGGTATCGCTCATTCCGCTTTCGGTCCTGCCGGTTCGGTCGTGTGTTCGTCTGTCTCGTCGAAATCCGTCGGGCTTTCCGGGCCCAACGCACCGGCATCGCCCATCCGGTAACGGACGAGCCGACGCCAGCGGGAGAGGAAACCCTCGGCCGCCGGTCCCGGAGCAAGGGCCGCATGTATCACATGTGACCGCCCCAACGCCAATTCCAAATCAGCCGCCGCGAATTCCGCGACGACAGGTGTGTTTCGGACCTTCAGCCCATCCTCGGCTCGCGCTGCCGCAACCCGCTTGAGAGCCTGTCCTATCTTGCGTCGGCCATCCTCGGCGCCATCGCTGGCTTCGATCACCGCGGCGAGACGCCCCGATCCGATAGAAGCCTCGACCTTGGCAAAGCCGGACGAAACCAGTCCCGCCTTGTTGGCCATGGCCAGCGCCTGGACTGCATCGCGATGCATCAAGCCATCGATCATAGCCGCAAGATCAGGCGGTATCATGACCTTGGTCTTGAGCGAGCGCTCGAAGGCCTTGCGCTTGATCGCCTCGGCGACCGTGGCCGCGCTGAGGCTCGTCCAGACGCCGCGGCCCGGAAGCTTGCGGCGCAAATCCGGCGTGAGAACCCCGTCGGGGCTGACCACGAACCGGATCAGATCCTCCGGCGCCTTGACCATGCGGGTCACGACGCAGCTGCGCTCAGGGCCGTCCTTGTGCGCGGGCCGCGCCGATTCCGGCCTTTTCATCACGCGCGCCTGACTCAGGCCTCGGCCGCTTCGCTGTCGGCCTCGGGCTCCTCAGCGGGAGCTTCGACCCAGCCCGCCTTGATGCGCGCGGCCATGATGATGGCCTCTGCATCCTGGCGCGACAGGTCGAACCCGTCGAGATAGCCGGAATGGCGTGTGCTCTCGCCATCCTTGCGTTCGGTCCARCCGACGAGATCGTCAGTCGCGCAGCCCGCCAGATCCTCGACGGACTTCACATCGTTCTCGCCGAGCGCGACCATCATCGATGTGGTGATGCCCTCGACTTCGCGCAATGCGTCCTCGACACCCAGAGCACGACGCTTGTCGTCGAGCTCGGCTTCGACCGTCGCCAGGTATTCCTGAGCGCGCGACTGGATCTCGCCCGCCGTTTCCTCGTCGAAGCCTTCGATCGTGGCCAGTTCGGCGAGGTCGACGTAAGCGACCTCCTCGACCGAACGGAAGCCTTCCGAGGCCAGCAGCTGGCCGACGGTCTCGTCGACATTCAGCGCGTTCATGAAGGTCTCGGTGCGCTGCAGGAATTCCTTCTGGCGGCGCTCCGATTCCTCGGCCTCGGTCAGGATGTCGATATCCCAGCCGGTCAGCTGCGAGGCGAGGCGAACATTCTGACCGCGGCGGCCGATGGCGAGCGAGAGCTGCTCGTCGGGAACCACGACCTCGATCTTGTCGGCCTCTTCGTCGAGCACGACCTTCGCGACTTCAGCCGGCTGCAGTGCATTGACGACAAATGTCGCGACATCCGGCGACCACGGAATGATGTCGATCTTCTCGCCCTGCAGCTCGCCGACGACGGCCTGCACGCGCGAGCCCCTCATGCCGACGCAGGCGCCGACGGGATCGATCGAGGAATCGCGGCTGATCACGGCGATCTTGGCACGCGAGCCTGGGTCGCGGGCGACAGCCTTCACCTCGACGATGCCGTCATAGATCTCCGGCACTTCCTGGCCGAACAGCTTGGCCATGAACTGCGGATGCGTGCGCGACAGGAAGATCTGCGGGCCACGCGGCTCGCGGCGCACGTCGTAGACATAGGCGCGTGCGCGGTCGCCGACCTTGAAGGTCTCGCGCGGGATCATCTCGTCGCGACGGATGATGGCTTCACCGCGGCCGAGATCGACGAAGACATTGCCGTACTCGACGCGCTTCACTGCGCCGTTGACGATCTCGCCGATGCGATCCTTGTACTCGTCATACTGGCGATCGCGCTCGGCCTCGCGCACCTTCTGCACGATGACCTGCTTGGCCGATTGAGCGGCGATGCGGCCGAAATCGAAGGGCGGCAGCGGATCGGAGATGACGTCGCCGACCTGGGCTGCCGGATTGTGGCGCTTGGCTTCGGCGAGCGTGATCTCGGTCGAGGTGTTCTCGACCTGCTCAACGACCTGCAGGTGGCGCGCCAGGCGAAGTTCGCCCGACTTGGTGTTGATCTCGGCATGAACGTCGGTCTCGGCGCCGTAGCGCGAGCGAGCGGCCTTGGCGATGGCGTCCTGCATCGCGTCGACGACGATCTGCCGATCGATCGATTTCTCGCGGGCGACGGCATCCGCGATCTGCAGCAGTTCGAGCCTGTTGGCGCTAACAGCCATGACGCTCACTCCTCTTCGTTGTCGTTCTGCGGAGCCGGCTTGGGCTGTGTGCCCGGGCGCGGTCCCAGTGATTTGCCCCTGCCCTTCTTCGGGCTGGCGATCTCGTCCGCCGGCGGCATCTCGGGCGGCAGGCCAGACTTGCCCCGCCGCAGTGATTCGGTGACCAGGGCGTCGGTCAGAACAAGCCGCGCTTCGCCAATGGCGTTCATCGGAATCGCGACGTCGCGCTCTTCCTCGGTCTTCGCATCGTCGCGCGAGAGCAGGGCCGTATCGCCCTCGACGCCGCGCAGGATGCCGCGGAAGCGCTTGCGGCCGCCGACCAGCTCGTGCGTGTCGATCTTGGCAAGGTGACCGGACCAGCGCGCAAAATCGCTCGGGCGCACCAGCGGCCGGTCGATCCCCGGCGACGACACCTCGAGATGATACGCGGCCTGGATGGGATCGTCGACGTCGAGCGCCGGCGAAAMCGCCTGGCTCACCGCCTCGCAACCCTCGACGGTMATCGTGCCGTCCGGGAGTTCGGCCATGATCTGCACGGTGCAACCGTTCTGGCCGGAGACGCGCACGCGCACCAGCCTGTAGCCGAGATCGATGATCGCCGGCTCGATGATGGCAGCGACACGCGCGGCCACACCGCTTTCGGTCACTACGCGCCTGTCCTGATCTGCTGCTGTCGGCTCGTTCATGTTCGGACTGCCTGCCTTCGCTCCGGCAGGGCTTGCGGCCAACAAAAAAGAGCGGGCCGGCCGGCCCGCTCTTGATCATCGGCTTACACCGAAACCAGAGCTGTTGCGTCGCTATTTAGTCCGCAACGGCCGGGCATGCAAGATCAAAGCTGCCCTGGCAGGGAGCAGGGTGTCGAAAGGAACGCCATGTAACGGCAATGGTGCTTCCATTCCGCGCCCGGCTTTATGCAATTGCGCTAACCGGCTGGTCATTCTTCTCGTCTAGCGTCGGCCAATGGTGCGTAAAGAGGTTGCGTAATGAGTTCGGTCAGCGCGCTGTTGCGTGATCTTGAAGCGACGATGTCGCGAGGCTCGGGCGATGAGCGCGTCCAGATCCTGATGCGTCTGACCGATCTCTTCGTCAGCACGGCCGCGACGATGGGCGATGACCAGATCAGCGTCTTCGACGTGGTGATCGGCAGGCTTGCCCGCGCCATTGAAACCCGCGCGCGGGTCGAATTGTCCGAGCGGCTGTCCATCGTGCCGAATGCGCCAGGCGGCGTGGTGCGCCAGCTTGCGCTCGACGAGATCGCGGTTGCGCGGCCGGTTCTGGTKGGCTCACCCGTGCTGTCCGATCAGGATCTGGTTGCGATCTCCGCCGCAAAGGGGCGCGACCATATGCTCGCGATCACCGAGCGTCCGTATCTCGCCGAGCCGGTGACTGATTTCCTGATCCTGCGGGGCGGTCGTGTCGTGACCCACGCGGTTGCGGCCAACCAATCCGCCCGCTTCTCGCGGCATGGCATGGGCGTGCTGGTGATGCGTGCGGTCCAGGATGACGGCTTGCAGGCGACGCTGGGAACCCGGAGCGACATCCCGGCAGAGCTGGTCGAGCAATTGACGTTGGCTGCGAAGAATTCGGCGCGTCGCAGGCTCGCTGCGACGTTCGAGCCGGCAATGGGCGGAGCCGTCGACCGCGCGGTGGAGCGCAGCGCCGATGCGGTCGCCGCACAAGACCAGCTTCAGGACGATCTCGGCAAGTTCAGCGCTGCGCTGGCCGATATCAAGGCCTTCCATGATGTGGGCAGACTCGACGAGGCCAAGGTCGCCGAGCTCGCCGCTTCGGGCGCAATCGAACACGCCATCTGCGGCGTCGCCATCCTGGCGAGGCTCGGCCTGCAGGCGACGGAGCAGATCATCCTCGGCCCGGATCGCGACGCGGTGCTGCTCGTCGGCCGGGGGCTTGGCTGGTCCTGGGAGACTACTCGCGCCCTGATCACCCTGCGCAAGGGCGATGGCAAATCGGCACCTGCGGTCGAGCGGGCCCGCCAGAACTTCCGCAACCTGACGCCGGTGACGGCGCAGCGGGTGCTCGGCTTCCTCAGGATGCGCGACGGCGTGCAGTGAGATAGCTCGGTACGCGCCCGGCAGCGATGGCCTTGGCCTCGTAACGCGTGCGGATCCAGCCCGGATAGGGTTGGCGCCAGTCGTCGGCGCGCTCATCGGCCCAGTCGAAATCCGGTGAGTGCAGCAGCCGCGACAAGGTCCAGCCGACATAGTCGTCGATATCGCTGGCGAAGCGGAAACGCCCACCCTTCCTCAGCGCCCGCGCGAACAGGGCGAGCGTCCGCTCCGAGACGAAACGGCGCTTGCGTTGCCTGCGCTTCGGCCAGGGATCGGGATAGAGCAGGTCGATCGCATCGAGGCCGCCTTCCGGCAGGCGCGGCAGCATCAGCGCGGCATCGCCATCCCAGAGCCGGACGTTGGTGAGGCCTTCCCGCTCGATCACCGCCAGGAACTTCGCCATGCCATTGACGAAGGGCTCGCAGCCGATGAAGCCGATCTCCGGACTCTCTCGCATGCGGGAGAGCAGATGCTCGCCGCCGCCAAAGCCGATCTCCAGCCGCACCGCCTCGACCGGCTTGGGAAACAATGCCTTCAGATCCAGGATCGCGCCTTCGGGCAGGCGCAGCCGTGGCAGGGTGCCCTCGATCAGCACGCTCTGACCTTCGCGTAGAGGCTTGCCCTTGCGCCGGCCGAAGAAGGCTCGTTCGAGATCTCTCTCCAGGTCTCGTTCTTCGCTCATGATCCCAAAACCCCGTCGTCACCGGCGAAAGCAAAAGGCCGGAGCGAGATCGCTCCGGCCTCTCCGGGATCCGGTAGACCGAACCCCGTCATAACATCCGCGCTGGATCAGGCTACGGCCTTCTTCAGCGTGTCGATCAGGTCGGTCTTCTCCCAGGAGAAGCTGCCGTCGCGACCGGCCTTCCGGCCGAAATGGCCATAGGAGGCAGACTTCGCGTAGATCGGCTTGTTGAGGTTGAGATGGGTCCGGATGCCGCGCGGGCTGAGATCCATCACCTCGCCCAGAGCCTTTTCGAGCTTGGCCTCGTCGACCTTGCCAGTGCCATGCAGGTCGACATAGATCGAGAGCGGCTTGGCAACGCCGATGGCGTAGGAGAGCTGGATCGTGCAGCGCTCGGCGAGCTTGGCGGCAACCACGTTCTTGGCGAGGTAGCGCGCMGCATAGGCAGCCGAACGATCGACCTTGGTCGGGTCCTTGCCGGAGAACGCGCCGCCGCCATGCGGGGCAGCGCCGCCATARGTGTCGACGATGATCTTGCGGCCGGTCAGGCCGGCATCGCCATCAGGACCGCCGATCACGAACTTGCCGGTCGGRTTGACGTGCCAGACGGTGTCCTTCGAGATCCAGCCCTCAGGCAGCGTCTCGCGGATATGCGGCTCGACGATCTTGCGGACATCCGCAGAGCTCAGCGAGTCGTCGAGATGCTGGGTCGAGAGCACRATCTGCGTGACGCCGACCGGCTTGCCGTTCTCGTAYTTGACGGTGACCTGGCTCTTGGCATCGGGGCCGAGCTTGGCGGCCGGTCCTTCACCCGCATGGCGGGCCTTGGCCAGGACTTCGAGGATCTTGTGGGCGTAGTAGATCGGCGCCGGCATCAGCTCGGGCGTYTCGCGGCAGGCGTAGCCGAACATGATGCCCTGRTCGCCCGCGCCTTCTTCCTTGTTGCCGGCGGCGTCGACGCCCTGGGCAATGTCGGCCGAYTGCGAGTGCAGCAGCACGTCGATCTTGCACTTCTTCCAGTGGAAGCCGTCCTGCTCGTAGCCGATCGCGCGGATCGCCTTGCGGGCCGCCGACTTGACCTTGCTCTTCAGCGCCTTCTCRTCGAGCGAGGTGCGGACCTCACCGGCGATGACGACGCGGTTCGTCGTGGCCAGGGTCTCGCAAGCGACGCGCACCTGGGCCGGATCCATCCCKGCCTTGACGGCCTCCTTGAAGAACAGATCGACGACCTCGTCGGAAATCCGGTCGCAAACCTTGTCAGGATGACCTTCGGAAACGGACTCGCTGGTGAAGAGATAGTTCTGGCGTGACACGGACGAAGGATCCTTCATGCACGGACAAGCTGGTGGCCGCCAGCACGGACCCTGCCGGTGCGGGGCGCAGCGTTCTTGC
>NZ_JBFTLD010000052.1:0-31176 GCF_056396265.1 Allobosea sp. 05T422_2
TCCTGGTACTGACCCCGACCCGTGAGGAAGCGCTCATCTTCGAAACGACGCAACGATCGTGGATCTGTTGCCGCATCCGAAACCACATCGATCGTCGCCACGCCGATATCATTCATAGGCCGGTATCATTCATGTCGTCTCGCCAACCCCCAGCCGTCCCATCCTGCCGTAGGGCAGCGACCGGCGCGAAGGATGCGAACATGGCATTCGGGGTCGGCTTTTGAAACAGGGCAGCGCCGACCCACGAAGCGTCGGGTGCGTCGTCGCCCGGCCATGGAGCAGCCTGGTCTCGCGGCAATCGCCGCAGCGCTGCGCAAAGGCGGGCGCTACCGAAAGTGCGCCGGTGCCTAGGAACGCTGGTTGGCGGCCCGCTGCCGCGCCACTTCGCGGATGAACGGCATGAAGGCGGGCGGAATCTCGACCGGCGCCAGGGCCTCCTGGCGGATGTCGAACTCGGCGATGGCCTCGGTCAGCATCTCGAATTCATGGTCTTCGTCGGAGCCCATCGCGCTTTGGAGCAGCGCGGCCGCTCTCAGGACGGCGGCCTTGCGTTCCTCGAAGGAGCCAATCGTCACGGTGTCGGCGTTCGGCATAGCCACCTCCCGTTCAAGATCCTCGCTTGCTAGGCTAGCGACGGAATGGGGGCTTGACGAGTCAAACGAATCAAAATTCGCGGACCTGCGACCGGAAGKCGAGGGCGCGTTCGCGGTGCCGTGGCGCGGCGGTTCGGTGAACGCAGGGAGTTCTTTTACCACGCGGTCAAGGCGCCCGAGCCGGCGGCTCAGTCACGCCAGCGTGGTCCGCTTCCCAGATCCGAATAGCCTCCCTGAGCGCTATCGATTCGCGGTAGCTGCTGCCGTCCTGCACGGTGAGCGCTTTGAGGCGGCGCCTTGCGATCTTATAATCTTCAACAGTCTCGATCGTGAACATCGGCGGGTCCGACCTGCAGGATTCCGGCCCGTGCTTGATTGTCGTTTTCATTGCCGCCTCCGCGATTCAGAATATCCGACAGTGGGGTATCCTCAACTGATGCTACTGCACGTGTGGCTGCTCGGCTTTGCGACAGAACAATGTCACCGCAAGCCACTGCGTGACGCATGACGTCTCGGATTGCTCGCCGTCGGGTCATGCAGAGCCTCGCTCCGCCAAGTCTGTTGCTGCCGGCCAAGTGCTGGCAGCGCAGGAACGCGATGCGGGCAGGAGGTCTACGCATAGAGCTGACCGACGAGTAAAATCGGGCCGTTATTGCGGTAGGTCAACGCAAACCTGTCTTGGCCGTGGTGGCACAGCGACATCGACTGCAAGGAGCGTTGTCATGTCATCCTACGCGAGCCTGATGGTGAATCTGGATCTCGGCCCTCATGCGGCCAGCCGGACTGCGCTTGCGGTCGGCTTGGCAGAGCGCTTCCATGCGCGCTTGATCGGCTCGGCATCGCGCTGCATCATTCCCGCGCTCCCCTTGGAGGCCGGTTTTTCCGCCCAGACGCTGATCGAGCAATGGCGCGAGATCGCTGCGGAAGAATTGCAGCAGATCGAGGCCAATTTCATCAAGGTCGCCAAGTCCGGCGAAAGCACGTCGTTGCGAACCGGTATGGACGAGACGGCACCATTTCTTCTCGAGCAGGCCTCTGCTGCCGATCTCCTGATCGTCGGCCGACAGGGGAGCGGCGACCACCGGGACTGGCGCTTCGCCGTCGATCCCGGGGCGATCGTGCTGGAAGCCGGGCGCCCTGTCCTGCTCGTGCCGCCAACCTCTGACCGCCTTTCGGCGCAGCGTATCGTCATTGCCTGGAAGAACACGCGTGAAGCGCGCCGCGCGGTCTGCGATGCGTTGCCCTTCCTGAAGACTGCCGAAGGCGTGTTCGTCGTCACAGCCGGAGAAAGCGCCGAGAGATCGAGCGCGCAAGACCTGCAGGACTATTTGCGTCATCACGGCATCACCGCCGATCTTGTCCAGGACAGCGCGATGCGGGAAGCCCGCATCGCCGACGAACTGATCCACCGGGCCCGGCAGGAAGGCGCGGACCTCTTGGTGTCCGGTGCCTATGGTCACAGCCGAACGCGCGAGTGGATATTCGGCGGCGTCACGCGTGATCTCCTCGATCATGCGTCGATCTGCTGTTTGATGAGCCATTGATCGTGGCGGCGTCCGGGGGGCGCTGCGTCGATCAGAACCAATCATGTGGGGGGCGGTTCGGAGCTTCGCTGATGGCAAGGCACGTCATCCCGCCCCTTGGCCATCAAGTGCGGGGGGACGCCCGGATGTTGTCCGCCTGCCTTTCGGTGAGATCGCAGACGCAGGCATCGCTGATCTGGGCGCGCTGCGGACTTGGCAGTCGCAGCACAGGAAGGCAGCCCGGCGTGGCGATGCCCCTCTGGGACTCATCGAAACAAACATGTTATCATTCCGTTAAGGAATTCACCGAATTGCCTCGCGGACAAGCCCAGCCGCGTCTGCAATCCAGTGGTGGGCTTTGCGCAGGTGAAGTCATGAATACGCTCCTTGCCCTCCCTGTTGTCGCCCTGATTGGCGTTGGCGGTCTCGTCTTCACCGCGAGTGATGCCGAAGCCCAACACCGTGGTATCGGCGCCGGTGGATACCGAGGCACTGCCATTGGCGGTGGCTACCGCGTTGGATATCGTGGCGCGTACCGTGCCGGATACCGTGGAGCTTACCGTGGGGCGGCATACCGTGGCGGTTACTACGGCAACCGTTACTACGGTGGTCGGGCGCTCGCAGCGGGCGTCGGACTCGCAGCAGGTGCAGCCTATTACGGCAGCGGCTACGGTTCAGGCTACGGCTACGGTTCGGGCTATGGCTACGCCGCTCCCGCCGCATACGGCTATAATGCCTATGGCGGCTATGGCGACGCTACCTATGCCACCACCACATATTCCGGCAGTGCATATTGCGATCCGGGAATCGCGAGCGGCTATCCGCAGACCGTCTATTACAACACACCGGCCTCAACTTACTACGGCGGTAGCGGCTATTATGGCGGCGGATACTACGGGAGAAGCTACTATGGCGGCGGCTATTATGGCCGACCTGTCGYTCGTGCGGGCATCCGCCGCGCCGCATACTACAATAACCGACCAGTTGTTGGGTACTACGGTAGGCGCTGGTAGATCTCCAACACCTGTAGGGCATCAGCGCACGCGTCGCGGTCCTGGTTGCTTCTGGGGCGAACTGCGCGCAGCGACGATCGCTTCAAGCCGAGCCCTATCCGAAGCCGTAATGTCGATGCTGATACCAGTACGCATCCCGCAATGTCGCATGCCGCAGCGGCGCGGGGAATCCCAAACAGGACTCTTCCGTCCCGATCAATCCACTAGATTGAGATCTTTGGTTGTTGAGGGTTTCAGAGTTTCAGTCCTCGGACCATCGTAAAAGAGTGGTCCCAGAAAGGGGCCACTCCGCTGGCCATCATTTAATATGCTGCTACGACTTGGCGACCGCCTCTATCGCGCTCGTCAGCGTGGCAGCGGGATTCGCTTTGCAATAGTCAGCGATCTTCTGGGCATTGGCATGCGCCTTGTCACCGTCCACCATGGCATTGCCGGCTTTGCCATGGACATAGCCGTTCACCCACATGGCGACGCCAATAGTCTGCGCGGCAGGCATAGCGCCAACCTCCTTGCAAGTGAGCTTCGACATGTCCACTTCCGCCGCCCTTACTTGGCCTGCCAAAACGATAGTTGAAGCGGCGAGTGCGATCGGAAAACAGAGTTTCATGGTCACGACCTCCTTCTAGAAGTCCCCCGCCTTGCAAGAAGCGCTAGTGCCCTGTTGGAAATATGACAGTCGTGCCAAATTTACCGGGACAGCTTTGTGGCCCMAGCGACGATCGCTTCAAGCCGAGCCCTGTCCGAAGCCGTAATGTCGATGCTGATACCGGTATGCATCCCGCAATGTCGCATGYTGCAGCGGCGCGGGGAATTCCAACCAGGACTCTTCCGTCCCGATCAATCCACCAGGCTTTTTGAGCCTTGGAGGATGCCGATTATGCCGAAGAAGACAGACAGGCCATTTCTTCTGACCTCCGTCGGCTCAAAGGCCATACCTCCGGGAGGGCCACTTTTCAGGGAGGCAGGCCACTGTCCTCCGGTCTTGAAACCATGTCCGGCTTCTCCATCTTATTTGGACTAGCGCGCAACTTTCCGATCGAGGAAGCGCCAGGATCAGCTGGCCTCCGACACTTCAGAGCGGGCCGCCGATGATCATCGTCTTGGCGGGCAGCAGTGAGAATCAAGCGTCTTCCTCTTCGTGCCTGACGAAGGAAGATATAAAATGGCAAAGGTTGTTTGCGTCCTCTATGACGATCCAGCCGACGGTTACCCGGCAGGATATGCGCGGGACGGTCTGCCGGAACTCGACCGCTACCCCGGCGGCCAGACACTTCCCACGCCGAAGGCGATCGACTTTGAACCGGGGGTTCTGCTCGGCAGTGTGTCGGGCGAACTCGGCCTGAGGAAATTTCTCGAAAGCGCCGGGCACAGCCTGGTTGTGACCTCGGACAAAGACGGTCCCGGCAGCGTTTTCGAACGCGAGCTCCCCGACGCCGAAATCGTGATCTCGCAGCCCTTCTGGCCGGCCTATCTGACCGAAGAGCGCATTGCMAAGGCGAGCAAACTGAAGCTTGCGATCACGGCCGGCATTGGATCAGACCATGTCGACCTTCAAGCCGCGATGGATCGTGGTGTAACGGTTGCCGAGGTGACCTACTGCAACTCGATCAGCGTCTCTGAACATGTGGTCATGATGATCCTGGCGCTCGTGCGAAACTACATCCCCTCCTATCAGTGGGTGCTCCGTGGGGGCTGGAACATCGCCGATTGCGTCSCGCGCTCTTACGATGTCGAGGGGATGCAGATCGGAACCGTCGGTGCCGGCCGGATCGGCAGCGCCGTGCTGCGCCGGTTGAAGCCGTTCGACGTGAAGCTGCACTACACCGACCGCCACCGTCTTCCGCTGGCGGTCGAGCAGGAACTTGGCGTTACCTTCCACGCGGACGCGGCATCCATGGTTGGCTTTTGCGATGTCGTCACGATCAATGCACCTCTGCATCCGGAGACAGAGAATCTCTTCGACGAGGCGATGATCGCCAGGATGAAACGCGGCGCCTATCTGGTGAACACGGCGCGCGGCAAGATCTGCAATCGTGACGCTGTGGCCCGCGCTCTGGAGGGCGGGCAGCTCGGCGGCTATGCTGGCGATGTCTGGTTCCCGCAGCCGGCCCCCCAGGACCATCCTTGGCGATCAATGTCGCATCACGGCATGACGCCGCATATCTCGGGATCTACGCTCTCCGCCCAAGCCCGCTACGCCGCAGGCACGCGCGAAATCCTGGAATGCTGGTTCGAGGGCCGGCCGATCCGGGAGGAATATCTGATCGTCGATGGCGGCAAGCTCGCGGGCGCTGGCGCGCATTCTTATAGCGCCGGCGACGCCACCCATGGTTCGGAAGAGGCGGCGCGCTTCAAGACCAGGACGTGATCCAATCGGAATCTGTTCCGCAAGCGGCAAACCTGAGACGGACAGCCGCTGGCTTCCGAGGTCAATGCGGGCTCCCTGAGGCGCCGTTGCCTTGGCCATTCCGAGAGCTTGCGCGCCTTCGCCGTTGTTCCGGAGAGGGGAGACGGCTCCGCCATCTTCAGCGATGCGCGGTTTCGCCAGCGACCTTGCGCAGAGCCATTCCGATCTGACCGCCGCAATAGGTTTCGTCGCCATAGTCCCTGCGGGCCTTCTCGGCCAATGCGGCCAAGGGGGGCAGGGCGGAGACGCGGCGCGCGAGCCCGCTCGTGAGCGGCGCGGTCTCCTCGAGGATCGATGCGAGGACCGGGAAGCGATCGGCCATCGTCGTCCACAAGGTTGCGGTCACGACATCGGCGATGCCCGGCGCCTTGCCGCCGAGGAGAAAACCAGCCTCTGCCGTCAGCCCGTGCCGACGCCCGGTCTCTTCCCAGAACGACATCCACTTCTCGAGGCGCGGCACGAATTCGCGCCAGCGCTCTTGCGTCCACATCGACTGGCCGCCTTGCAGCGTGATTTCGTCGATGACGTCATTGGCGTCGTTGACGATCTTCATGGTCAACGCCCGCAAGGGCGGCGTGGCCGGCATGAGGCCGAGCGTCTCGCCGAGATAGAGAATGATGGCGGGCATCTGCGCGATGGCGAAGCCGTCCGCGTTGTCGATCAGCAGCGGCGGCCCCATGAACGGGACCGGCACGAGCTCGACCGGCTCGTCCATGAGCTTTGCGATCTCGCCGTCGCCGGCTTCGCGCCAGGTCTTGCCGGCCCATGCCAGCACCGCCCGCACGAACTGACCGCGAAACGGGACCGACCAGTAATAGAGCGTGTAGTCCTGCATGGAGCTGGCCTCCTTCGCGATCGGTCTCCGCCGGCGAATACTTTTGTCGGAGCCTCGAGACCTGTCAGGTCAGGCACCCAATCCCCTCATTTCGGCACGCCATTGATGACGAAGAGGGCACGGATGAACTGATCCGGCGGGAAGCTTCCAAAACTGCGGGCATAGATCTGCTTCACGCGATCGGTGCGATAGAGCTCCGCCAGCGTGGCATCGACAAGCAGGCGCAGCTTTTCATCGCCGCGCGGCAGAGCCAGCGCATAGGTCTCGAAGGTGAAATACTGGTCGGAGAGCTTCATGCCGGAGCGGTTCTCGCTGTTGAGCAGGTGATAGCTCAGGATCCCGCGATCGGCGAAATAGGCGTCGATCTTTCCCGCCGCCAGGCTGCGGACCCCGTCGGGATGAGCCAGCATMGGAACGATCTCGGCTTCGATCCCGAGTTGCGTCAAAGTCGTCTTCAGAACCTCCTCGGTCGTCGTGCCCCGGAGCACGCCGATCTTCTTGCCGCGCAGGTCCTCGAGCCGCGTCAGTTCATTGGTCCGATGCAGGACGCCGGCGCCATCGATGAAGGTCGGGAGCGAGAAATCGACCATGGCGCGGCGCGACATGGTCATCGATGTCGGATCGCAGAGAATATCGATCTTGCCGTCGCGCAACGCCTCCAGGCGAGCCGTGGACGAGACCTCGACATAGTCGATCTTGAGCGCCGGCAGACCCTGCGCCTTCTTCACGCCGGCGGCGACTTCGCGGCAGAGATCGACGATATAGCCGGAGGGTTCGCCGCTGGTCGTCCGATAGGAATACGGGGGCGCATCGACCCGGAAGCCAAGCCGCAATGTCCCGGTCTCGCGGGCCCGTGCCAGGGTGTCCGCCGCCAGGCTTGCCGCCGATGTCGCCACGCAGAGAAATGCGATCAATAAAGCTTGCATAGTCGCGTTCCGCCCTTTGGTCATGGCGCACACTAAGCCGGTCGGATGGATCGAAGAACGTCGTTTCTGGCGGCCGGGGCTTGCGATGCGTGCGTATCGCTTCTCGTATTCTTGCCGTGTCTTCTTGCCGATGAGTGCTCCATCGAGGATGCGCCGCGCCTCATGACAATCCAGCAGAACGACATCGCCGGCATCACCATGTTATGCAGCTTGTCACGCAGCGGCAAGAATGCCTGTTCTCGATCCTTCGGGGATCGCAGGAGCCGGGTCGGGACCGTGACGCGATCCGAGAGATGATCGCCCCGGCGGCGCAGTCAGACTGGATGCGATTGCGCCCTATTGCCGGGGAGATCCACGCACAGAACGGCGCCGGCAACCAGCGATGCGGCGGCGATGCTCAGGGAGATGTCGAACGCCTGGGTACGGGCATAGATCGCATTGGCCATGAGCGGGCCGACGATCTGCCCGATGCCGAAGGAGGCGGTCATCAGCGCCAGCATGTTGAAACGGACCGCCGCCGCCACCTTGCGCGCGGCCGGCATGGCGATCGTCGCCGTGCCCATGAAGGTGCCGCCGACGAGCAATGCGCTCAGCACGTAGGCTGCGGGCGTGTGCAGCACAGGCAGTGCGACGCCGATCGCTTGAACGACCAGATTGCTCGCCAGGCTCCGACGTGTGCCGAAGCGCTCGTGCATGGCATGCCAGAAGAAGCAGGACGGCACGGCGCCAAGTCCGAAGACCGCCCAGATATGCACGGGATCGGTGGCCGTGAGCACCTGTCCGACCAGAAGGGGGAGATAGGTCGCRGTGACGATGTAGCCGAATCCGGCCAGCCCATAGATCACGATCAGCCGCAGGGGAGCGAGCAACTGCGCACTATGGGCTTGCCCATGCGCCGACAGCGGTTGGGGCGCCACCGCCGGTGCCCGGTCGCTGCGCCGCTGCAGGTTCAGGGCAGCAGCTGCGAGAGCCGCTGCCGCCACGGCAAGGGTGAGCCAGATCGCCCGGCTCGACAATGCGTTGAGATGCGCAAGGGCGATCAGCTCCGCCGACACCACGATGCCGATGCCGACGCCGGCGAAGAGGGCGGGCGCTCCCTGATGGTGCTTGCGATCGTGAATCAGCCAATGCGAGGCGGCCACCATGGCAAACGCGCTCGAGATGCCGGCAAGGCCGCGCACGGTGACGATCGCCCGTTCCGGCAATGGCAGGGCGAGCGCGCCGAGCAGGGCGACGGTTGAAACGACGGCGAGAGCGCAAAGCCTCCGGCTCGGGATGCCGGTCAGGACCGCGCTCAGCAATGCGCCGGCCAGATATCCGGCATAATTGGCTGCGGCTGCATAGGATCCGGCCTGCACGGAGATGGTGTGATCGGAAATCATCAGCGGATAGAGGCCGGTGAAGGCGAACCGGCCAAAGCCCATGCCGATGACGAGCACGAGCGCGGCCGCGATCGTGGCCTCTCGTTCATGGGTTCTCGGCATTGGCCCGAACCTCGATGGCCCCAACCTCGATGTCGGAGAAACCGGCAAGCAGGTCKCGGAATGCGGTGAAGGCGGGCGTCGAAAATCCCGGCCGGCAGGCAAGATAGGTATCGACCCGCATCAACGCCTTCTCCTCGACGGCGCCTGTGTGACGCAGAAGATCGAGCACGGAGCGGGGCATGATGCTGAAGCAGGAGCCCGCGGCCGTGCAGGCGAACATGGCGTGATAGGAGCGGACCTCATGGATGGAGAAACGCCCCTTCACCGTGCCGAAGCCGGTCAGCCATTCCTCGGCGAGCATGCGGTAGGTGCAGCCCGGCGCAAAGGCGGCGAGCGCCTTGGGCTTGAGGTCTGCTGCGTGCCGTACCTCGGGATGCCCCGGCGGAAGCACGAGCACGAGGTCCTCGCGGAAGACCGGCAGCGTGTCGAGATCCTGCGGGCCTAGCCACCACTCGCCCGATGGGACAGCGATCAGTGCGGCATCGATGCGATGGGCGAGGAGAGAGTCGATCAACTGCCGGGTCGGCGCCGTCGACAGATCGAGCGTGACCTCGGGCCAGCGTTGGTTGAAGCGGGCCAGCGGCACGGGCAGCCGGCTTGCGACGGTGCATTCCATCGAGCCGATGCGCAGCACGCCGGCCGGCCCCGCCGGATTGACGACCTGAATGGCCTCGTCCGCGAGGTTCAGGATCCGGTCGGCATAGTCGAGATAGGTCCGTCCTGCCGCGGTCAGCGTCATGCCCTTCCGCTCGCGCAGGAACAGCGGCACGCCGACCGCCTCCTCGATCTGCTGGATGCGGGTCGTGACATTCGAAGGCACACGCCCAAGCAGCTCCGCGGCGCGGGTGATGCTCTGCTCCCTGGCGACGGTCCGGAAGACCGCGAGCGCGGCGAAATCCATTTCAATTCTCCATTGAGAAATCAATTTGGATGTGTATTCTCTTTTTGAGAATTAAAGTCAACGATGGTGCGGAGCGCGGGAGGCCGGGATGTTGAGCAAGCTGGGCGTTGAGGTGCCGATCGTGCAGGCGCCGATGGCGGGTGTTTCGACCCCCGCCCTTGCTGCCGCCGTGTCCAATGCGGGCGGGCTCGGCTCGATCGGTGTTGGCGCGACGGATGCCGCAGGCGCCCGCGCGATGATCGCGGATCTGAGGGCGCGGACCGAGCGCGCGTTCAACGTCAATGTCTTCGTGCACGGCCCGGCAAAGCCGGATCCGGAGCGCGAGGCGGCGTGGCTGCACTGGCTGTCGCCGCTCTTTTCGGAGTTTGGCGCCGCGCCTCCGGCGGCACTGCGCACGATCTACAAGAGCTTTGCCGATGATGCCGACATGCTTTCGATGCTCGTCGAGGCGAGGCCGCCGGTCGTCAGTTTCCATTTCGGCCTGCCGTCGCCGCAAGCCATTCAGCGCTTGAAGGGGGCGGGCACCACACTCTTCGCCACGGCGACCAACCTCGAAGAGGCAAGGCAGATCGAGACCGCCGGGATCGACGCGATCGTGGCACAGGGCATCGAGGCCGGCGGGCATCGCGGCGTGTTCGATCCGGCGGCTCCCGATGAGGCCCTGGGAACCGTCGCCCTGACACGCCTCCTGGTGGCGAACAGCACGCTGCCGGTCATCGCCGCCGGCGGCATCATGGATGGGGCCGGCATTGCTGCCGCACTCGACCTCGGTGCTGTCGCCGCTCAGCTCGGCACGGCTTTCATCGCCTGTCCGGAATCGGCTGCCGATGATGCCTATCGCGCGGCGCTCGCGGGCCCCGGCGCCTATCACACCCGGCTGACAGCGCTGATCTCCGGTCGGCCGGCGCGCTGCCTCGCCAATCGCTTCACGGACCTCCATGAAAGCGTGGCAGCCCGGCTGCCGCCGGATTACCCGATCGCCTATGACGCCGGAAAGGCTCTCCATGCCGCCGCAAAGGCCAAGGGCGAGCACGGCTTCGGCGCCCAATGGGCCGGGCAGGGCGCTCCGCTCGCCCGCGCCATGCCGGCGGCCGAACTCGTCGCCACATTGCTGCGCGAGCTGAAGGCGGCCTCCGAAGCGGCGCGATGACGGGCCGCTGACATCTGCTGTCGCTCGGCATCCTCAGAGTGCCGCGACCGTCCACCCCGTCAGGTAGCCTTGGCCATGTCCGCTCGCGATCGTCACACCCTCTCAGCCTCCGTCTTCGTCGCCTTATGCAGGGGCGACGAGGTCCTCTTGCTGCGGAGGACGGCGACAGGATGGATGGACGGTGCCTTCAGTCTTCCMGCTGGAGGGCTTGAGGCCGGCGAGACGATCGCCCAAGCGGCGATCCGAGAAGCCCTGGAAGAGGTCGGCGTGCGCATCGCGCCTGCTGATCTCGTCCACGTCCATACATTTCACAGCCTGACGGAGGGCCGGGACTGGGTCGGTCACGTCTTCACCGCAGCGCGATGGGACGGCACGCCCAGGCTGATGGAAACCGAAAAGCACGCTGATCTCGGCTGGTGGCCGTTCGGATCATTGCCGCCCGAGACCATTCCCTATGTCCGGCAGGCCCTTTTGAACGTCAGCCAGGCCGTCTCCTATTCCGAGTATGGCTGGGGCGGCGCCCGGCAGAACAATGCCTTGCTGGAGGGATAGCCGGGCTCGCTGCCCACCTGGCCAACAGCGAAGCGCGGCCCGCCTATCGCCATGCCTTTGAGGCTCAACGGGTCGTGAACACCGCCCAGCAACCGACCGGCTGATCGGGCTCCGGCTCGCATTCGTCATCTGCGTGGAAGGGGCTGCCGACACTCGCCGATTTCATGGGGTTGGCAGGAGGGTTAGGGCATCTGCCTGAAAAGCGGATTGCGGATATGGGGAAAGCCGATGCGGACACAGGCTCGAGGTGGTTTGCGGAAGATCGGATCATCAAGCAGATTGCCGCGTACCGCAATTGCTGACGAGAGATCGTGGACGAGTTTCAGGAAACGCTAAGCCTTCGGATGCTCACGATCCCGGCCGGCATCGTGGCGCTGAGGGACGACCGCATCCAGCGGCGCTGCGATGTCGCGCTGGAATCCTACAGGATTGGAGCCGCCCCGGTGACGCAGGCACTCTACGCCGAGGTCACGGGGAGTTGGCCTTCGTCCCATGTGGACGCCAGATGCCCTGTAGAAAGCGTCTCCTGGCTCGACGCGGTTGCGTTCTGCAATCAACTGTCCGGAAAACGGGGCCTCACTGCGGCTTATGTCATCCACGACGACGCGCAAGGAGCGGATCTCCTCGCCGATGCCGACGGATATCGCCTTCCCACCGAGGCAGAGTGGGAACACGCCTGCCGTGCGGGAACGCGCGGGCCTCGCTATGGCGACCTCGGCGATATCGCCTGGTTCGCCGATAACTCGGGCGAGCGGCCCCAGCCTGTTGGCGGCAAGCAATCCAATGCCTGGGGTCTTTACGATATGCTCGGCAACGTATGGGAGTGGTGCTCCGACCAGTACGACCCACAGGTCTACGGCGCCTACCGCAACTTCCGTGGCGGCGGTTGGGCAGACGGCGAAAGAGGTTGCCTGGCAACCAATCGCCGTCGAAGCCATCCCACCTTCCGGATAGACGATCTGGGCTTTCGCCTCTGCGCAAACGCCGGAGTGTCGGGAACAGACGGACGGATGGGCAGCTAAAGCATCGGCCCGAAAAGTKGATTGCGGTTTTCGGGGCAAAGCCGATGCAAAGACAAAGGGTTAGATCATCGGACTGGATACGATATCCGGTCCGATGATCCAGGGGTGAGAACGGAAGCAGGCCCTCTCAATGAAGAGCGCCTGCCTCGGAACCATGCCCGGGTATCTAGCCGCAGCGTCCAGGGATCAATAGGTCGGGGGCGTGATGGCGCTGATGATCTCGCTCGGTTCCGCCGAGGCATTCCGGAACCGGTGCGGCTCCCGGCTGTCGAAATAATAACCATCGCCAGGCTGCAGGACCGATGACCGGCCCGCGACGGTGACCTCGACCGCGCCGCGGATGACGAGGCCGCCTTCCTGGGCCGAATGGGAGAAGGCCTCGCCCGTGTCGGCGCCGGGGGCGTAGGTCTCGTGCAGCATCAGCATCGAGCGGTTGGGAAAGCCCGTTCCGATGACGCGGTAGGAGATCGCGTCGGCCCGGCCGATTTCCGTCATTTCAGCCGCCCGGCAGAAAGGATTTGGCGGCGAGGCCGCATGAAAATCCAGAAAGAAGCCCGACATGGTCGTGCCGAGCGCGTCGAGCACGGCATGCAGCGTGTCGAGCGAAGGGCTGATCAGGTCCCGCTCGATCAGCGAAATCGACGAGTGGGAAATCCCTGAACGCAAGGCGACGGCGCGGACGCTGAGCTGACGGCGGAGCCGTAGCTCCCTCAAACGGTCGCCGATCTTCATGGAAGGCCTCCTTCAGCTGAGCGCCGCATCTGAGCCCAGCTGGTGAATATCTTCAACGCCCCTGCTGGCCTCCTTGCCTTGTCGCTGCGTGGCGCAGAAGCTTGGCCAGCTCGATCCCGCTCACCGGAAGCAGCCTGCATGTCCAAATCCGATCTCGCCCTGGAAGCCCGGATCACGCGCATCAAGGCGCCCCAGCGCAGCGCCTGGAGCGACAACACCCCGGTCGAGGCCACCGTGAAGGCGGTTCTGGAGGCGGTGCGACGGGACGGCGACGCGGCCCTGCGGCACTATTCCCGMGAGTTCGACAAGCTCGAGATCGACGCCTTCGAAGTCTCGCCCTCGGAGCGTGCCGCCGCGCTGGACGGATTGGAGACGCGGACCCGGGCCGACACCGAGTTCGCGATCGAGCGCGTGCGGGCCTTCGCCGAAGCCCAGCGCCAGACCCTGCTGCCCCTCGAGATCGAGCCGCTGCCGGGCCTGCATCTCGGCCACCGCATCATCCCGATCGCCCGCGTCGGCGCCTATGTCCCGGGCGGGCGCTATCCGCTGCTCTCGGCGCCGATCATGACGATCGTGCCGGCCAAGGTCGCGGGCTGTGACGAGGTCATCGCCTGCCTGCCGCCCGGCGCCCATCCGGCGATGATCGCCGGCTGCCATCTCTCCGGCGCCGACCGGATCTTTCGCATCGGCGGCGCGCAGGCGATTGCCGCGATGGCCTTCGGCACGGAGAGCATTCCGGCAGTCGACAAGATCGTCGGCCCGGGCAATGCCTATGTGAATGAGGCCAAGCGCCAGGTTTTTGGGCTGGTCGGTATCGACCAGCTCGCCGGTCCCAGCGAGATCTTCGTCGTCGCCGACGAGACCGGCGATGCCGTGACGATCGCGGTCGACCTCTTGGCGCAAGCCGAGCATGACGTGCGCACCCGCGTCGGCCTGATCACCACGGACCGCGCCCTGGCGGATAAGGTGCTCGTCGAGATCGAGCGGCAGCTCGGCAATCTTTCGACCGCGCCGGTCGCCGCCGCCGCCTGGCGCGACTATGGCGAGATCGTCGTCTGCGCCGACGAGACCGCCATGTTGGCCTATTCCGACCATATCGCTGCGGAGCATCTGGAGGTGCATACCCGCGACGCGCATGCCACAGCGGCGAAGCTGCGCAATTACGGCTCGATCTTCATCGGGGTCGCAGCCAGCGTGGTCTATTCCGACAAGTGCTGCGGCACGAACCACACGCTGCCGACCATGGCGGCCGGGCGGTATACCGGCGGCCTCTGGGTCGGCTCCTATCTCAAGACCTGCACGCATCAATGGCTCGACGAGCGCGGCGTGGCGGCAGTCGCCCCACCGGCCATGCGCCAGAGTGCCAGCGAAGGCCTGGAAGGCCACCGGCGGGCGGCGGCGCTGCGGCTCGCGCCGGCACAGCTGCTGCGAGAGATCGGAGCCTGATCGACGCGAAGTTTTTCCGGAAACCCCTCTATCGCACCGCGATAAAGGGGGCTCCAATAGGGGCAACGACGATCCCAACCGCGAGGGGCGGGGGGATCGCTGCAGCAGAAGCAGGGAGAAGATCCATGACGTTTCTGAAGTCCATACTCGGCAGCACCGCGCTCGCGGCGGGGCTTGTCATCGCCGGCCTCGGCGCGGCGTCGGCCCGCGATCTCACCGTCGTATCCTGGGGCGGCAACTACCAGGACGCGCAGCGCAAGATCTACTTCAAGCCCTTCGCGGAAAAGACCGGCAAGCCGGTCCTCGACGAATCCTGGGACGGCGGCGTCGGCGTCGTCCAGGCCAAGGTGAAGGCCGGTACGCCGAACTGGGACGCCGTGCAGGTCGAGGCCGATGAACTCGCCATCGGTTGCGCCGACGGCCTTTACGAGAAGCTCGACTGGAGCAAGCTCGGCGGCAAAGACAAGTTCCTGCCGAGTGCGGTGAGCGATTGCGGCGTCGGTGCCATCGTCTGGTCGACGTTGCTCTCCTACGATTCCGAGAAGCTGAAGACGGCGCCGACCTCCTGGAAGGATTTCTGGGACACCAAGACCTTTCCGGGCAAGCGCGCCCTGCGCCGGGGCCCGAAATATGCGCTCGAATTCGCGCTGATGGCCGATGGCGTCGCGCCGAAGGACGTCTATAAAACGCTACGCGAGAAGGGCGGCGTCGACCGCGCCTTCAAGAAGCTCGACGAGATCAAGTCCGATATCGTCTGGTGGGAATCGGGCGCGCAGCCGCTGCAGCTGCTGAAATCCGGCCAGGTCGTGATGACCTCTGCCTATAACGGCCGCATCWSCGGCATCAACAAGACCGAGGGTACCAAGTTCAAGACCGTCTGGCCGGGCTCCATCTACGCCGTCGACAGCTGGGTGATCCTGAAGGGCAGCCCGAACAAGGACCAGGCGATGGACTTCATCGCCTTCGCCAGCCTGCCGGAGAACCAGTCCAAGCTGCCGCAGGACATCGCCTATGGCCTGCCCAACAAGGCTGCCGCGGCCGCCGTCCCGGCCGATCTCGCCGTGGATCTGCCGACCGCGCCGCAAAATCTCGAGAATGCGATCGCGATCGATGTCGACTACTGGAACGACAATATCGAGGACCTGACCAAGCGCTTCAACGCCTGGGTCGGCAAGTAGGCCGGCAAATCGGGCGGTAAGGGAGGGCGGCCACTAGCCGCCTTCGCCTGGCCGCTCGTCATGCGACGCGCCCCGGGCACGCCAGATCGTGCCCGGGGCCGCCCCCGTCCGCCGCCCGGCCTGGCGCCGTCTCCGAACGGTTCCTCGCCGCGGCCGCAACGGCTTCGCCTCATCCTCACGGGAAGATTGATCATTTGCGAGATCTGGATCCGTTCATTCATTTCGAGGCCATCAGCAAGGTATTCGGCACGGTCACGGTGGTTGATGCGCTCGACTTCCATGTCGCGCGGGGCGAGTTCGTCAGCCTTCTCGGCCCCTCGGGCTCGGGCAAGACGACGCTCCTGATGATGCTCGCCGGGTTCGAGGCGCCGTCCGGCGGGCGCATCCATGTCGACGGGCGGCGCGTCGAGCATCTGCCGCCGCACAAGCGCGAGATGGGCGTCGTCTTCCAGAATTACGCGCTCTTCCCGCATATGACGATCGCCGAGAATGTCGGCTTTCCCCTCAAGATGCGCGGCGTCGCCCGGGCGGAGCGTGAGGCGAGGGTGAAGCGCGCGCTCGATCTGGTGCGCCTGAGCCATCTCGCCGACCGCCGGCCCTCGCAGCTCTCCGGCGGCCAGCAGCAGCGCATCGCGCTCTCGCGCGCCCTGGTCTACGAGCCCAAGGTCGTGCTGATGGACGAGCCGCTGAGCGCGCTCGACAAGCAGTTGCGCGAGCATATGCAGCTCGAGATCCGCGCGCTGCATCGCGAGCTCGGGCTGACCGTGATCTTCGTGACGCATGATCAGGGCGAGGCGCTGACCATGTCGGACCGCGTCGCGGTGCTGAACCGCGGCAAGATCGAGCAGTTCGATACGCCGTCTGGCCTCTATGACAGGCCGCGGACGCGCTTCGTCGCCGAATTCATCGGCGAGACCAATCTGCTGGCGGGGCGCGTCGCGCAGCGCCAGGGCGAGGCCACGACGGTGGCGCTCGCATCCGGTGGGAGCGTGACCTGCGACAGGGCAGTGTCGTTTGAACCCGACAGCGAGGTGATGGTCTCGGTTCGTCCCGAAATGCTGCATCTCGTGCAGGATGCTGCTGCCGCCAACGCCTTGCCGGTGACGGTCGAGGACCATGTCTATCATGGCGATCATATCCGCCTGCATCTCGCCTTCGGGGAGAGCCGTCTGGTCGCACGGGCCGGGCGGCGCGATGCGGCACCACCTGTCGGCAGCACGGCCTTCGCCAGCTTCGCGCCCGGCGATTGCTCGCTGGTGGCGCCATGAGCGCGCGCCTCAAGGCTCTGCTCCTGGTCCTGCCGCTGGTCGTCTTCCTCGGCCTGTTCTTCCTCTGGCCGCTCTGGATGATGGTCTCCACGGCGGTGCAGGGCGGCACGGTGCGCCTCGCCTTTCCACAGACGGCGACCGCGATCGCGAACTGGGATGGAGCAGGCCCGCCGTCGGCTGCCTTGCAAGCGGCGCTCGTCCGGGATTTGCGGACCGACACGCCGCAGGAGCGCTTCGGCGATGCGGTGCGCACGCTGAACAGCCAGCAGGCCGGTTTCCGCACGCTGCTCCCCCGCACGGCGCGGGCCGTGCGCGAGGCCGGCGAAGCGGACGTGGTCGATCTCGTCGCCCTCGACCCGCGTTGGAGCGAGCAGAGCTATTGGCTGGCGCTGAAGCGCAGCATGCCGGCCTATACGGATGCCAATCTGCTGGCGGCGGTCGACCTCAAGCGCAATGACGAGGCGCGGATCGAGCCCGTCGAAGCCGATTTCGCCGTCAACCGCGCGATCATGCTGCGGACCTTCGTCATTGCCGGCCAGGTCACGCTGCTTTGCGCGGCGATCGGCTTGCCCTTCGCGATGCTGGCGGCGAGCGTGTCGGGCTGGAAGCGCAATGCGCTGCTCATCGCCGTGCTGCTGCCGCTCTGGACATCGCTTTTGGTGCGCACGGCGGCCTGGCTGATCCTGCTGCAGGATAACGGGCTGATCAACCAGACGCTGCGCGCGCTCGGGCTGATCGAGACGCCGCTCTCGTTGATCTACAACCGCACCGGCGTGCTGATCGCCATGACGCATGTCCTGCTGCCGCTGATGGTGCTGCCGATCTATGCCAGCCTGATCGCGATCCCGCGGAACCTGATGCCGGCCGCCGCGGCGCTGGGCGCAGCCCCGCTGCAGGCCTTCCGCCATGTCCTGCTGCCGCTCGCCATGCCGGGCCTGCTCTCGGGCTCGCTGCTCGTCTTCATGGTGGCGCTCGGCTACTACATCACCCCGGCTTTGACAGGCGGGGCCGGCGACCAGATGATCAGCTCGGTCATCGCCTTCTACGCGACGGGAACGGCGAACTGGGGCATGGCGGGCGCGCTCGGCCTGTTCCTGCTGGTGCCGACGACCGTGCTCTACATCCTTTACGGCCGGCTCTCGCGCACGCCGCTGGTGCAGACATGAGCGGCGTGTCTCGCCCCGGCGCTGCGGCCTTCAACGCCGTGCGGCTCGCTTTCGCCGCGCTCGCCGTCGCCTTCCTGCTACTGCCGCTCGTCGCGATCCYGCCGCTCGCCTTCACCGACAGCGTCTTCCTGGTCTATCCGATCAGCGGCCCCTCGCTGCGCTGGTTCGGCGCGCTGGCCGAAAGCCAGGCCTGGACCCGTGCGATCGTCAATTCGCTGATCATCGGCACGGGCGCGACCGTCGTCGCGACGGTGGTCGGAACGCTTGCCGCGCTTGGGCTCAGGCGCGAGCTCCTGCCGTTTTCCGGATTGTTGCGCTCGGTCTTCCTGCTGCCGATGGTGGTGCCGGCGGTCGTGCTCGGCGTCGGCATGCAGATCCTGTACGCCCGCATGGGGCTGGCCTCGAGCTATCTCGGCGTCATCATTGCGCATGCGGTGCTCTGCGTGCCCTTCGTGCTCGTCAATGTTGCGAGCTCGCTGGCCAGCATCGACCCGGCGCTGGAGCGTGCCGCAGCCAGTCTCGGCGCCTCGCCGGTCAAGGTCTTCCGCGGCGTGACGCTGCCGCTGGCCATGCCCGGCATTCTGACMGGCGCGGTCTTTGCCTTCGCGACCTCGCTCGACGAGGTGGTGATCACGCTCTTCGTCGCGGGCCCCAACCAGACCACGCTCGCCCGTCAGATGTTCTCCTCGCTCCGCGAGAACATCAGCCCGGCGATCGCGGCCGCAGCCTTCATCATCATGATCGTGACCTTCGCCTTGCTGCTTGCCGTGAAGGGCGCCTCGCTCTTCCAGGCGCTGCGCAAGAGGCAGAAGGTTCAGCCGAGTGAGGCGTGAGGCCGGCATYAGGTCGCAAAAACCACCAGATCTGGTTGCGCTCGTTTGGTAGCTCCCGGCTCCCTTCTGCCAAGGGAATGGCGTGGAATCGATCGGATGCGCTTATTGAGGTTGAAAGGCGACGCGCCCGATAGCCGGAGCCATTTCCCGCTTGGGGCATGTCTGCTTCGGGCTTCGAATGGCTTGGGGCGTCGGCGCCTCGATCTCCGCTTCGCTGGCGGGCGTGATCATCGTCAACGCCGGTTACTCAACGGCCTTCGTCAGGCTCCCCGCCTGCGGCCTCGTCTTCTATCTCGTTGCCATGCCGGAGACCCGCGGCTATGAGCCGCCGACCGACCACCGCGCCATTCCGGCGCCGGCGATGACGGGCGAAAGAGCGGCGTAACCTTCATGACGGGCTGGGGGCTCAACGCGACGCAGTTCCTCGCGATCGCGATCTTCGTCGCGACCTATGTCGCGATCGCCATCGGCCGGATGCCGGGCCTGCGCGTCGACCGGGCCGGGGCGGCGCTGGTCGGGGCCGCGCTCATGGTCGGCTGCGGCGTGCTCTCGCTGGAGGACGCCTATCGCGCGATCGACCTCGACACCATCACGCTCCTGCTCGGCATGATGATCGTCGTCGCCAATCTGCGGTTATCGGGTTTCTTTCGCATGGTAGCCGGCTGGGCCGTCGGCAAGGCGTACCACCCGGCGCTGCTGCTCGCGGCCGTCGTGGTGACGACCGGCGTGCTCTCGGCGTTTCTCGTCAACGACGCGATCTGCCTGGTGATGACGCCMATCGTCATCACGCTGACCCGCGCGCTCGACCGCAACCCGGTGCCTTATCTCATCGCAGTCGCGCTCGCCTCGAACGTAGGCTCGACCGCGACGATCACCGGTAACCCCCAGAACATGATCATCGGCAATCTCTCGGGGATCTCCTACGGCGCCTTCACTGCGGCGTTGGCGCCGGTGGCAGCACTCGGACTAATCGTCACGATCCTGCTCGTGCTCCTCCTCAACCCGCGCGAGTACTTCACCCGCCAGAGGCTGCCGACGGTCTCGATCCCCGCGCATTTCCATAGTTGGTTGGCGCTCAAATCGGCGCTCATCTCCCTGGCAATGATCGTGCTGTTCTTCCTCGGCCAGCCGGTCGCCAAGGTCGCGATCTGCGCGGCGGCCTTGCTGCTGCTGACGCGGCGCATCGAGCCGCGCAAAGTCTATGGCGATATCGACGGGCAGCTCCTGCTGATGTTCGCAGGCCTCTTCGTCGTCGTGCGCGGGCTGGAGCACGCGGTGCTGACCAAGGAGGTCCTGGCCCAGGCCGCGCATTTCGACCTCGGCAATGTCGCGGCGCTTACCGGGGTCACCGCTGTCCTGTCCAACCTCGTCAGCAATGTCCCGGCCGTGCTGGTGCTGAAGCCCTTCGTCGAGCAGTTGCAGGATCCGCAGCGCGCCTGGCTCGTCGTGGCGATGGCCTCGACGCTCGCGGGTAATTTCACGCTCCTAGGCTCCGTCGCCAACCTCATCGTCGCCGAGCGCGCTGCCAAGGAGGGCATCTCGATCGATTTCTGGACCTATTTCAAGATCGGCGCGCCACTGACCATCGCCACGCTAGCGATCGGCCTCTACATGCTGTCCTGACTTCAGAAAGCAGTCGGGGCCGCTTGGGTCGCTTCGAGAAGCCGCAGATCTCCGACACGGACCGGGGCGCGCCAGGCCTATCAAAGGGTTTGCCGCAAAGGACGACGATATCAAGAAAGGCGAACTCTACCGGCCGACGATGATGCAGCTTCCCGCGAAGCCGCTGGGTAGCCAATGATGTAAGCGATTGCCATGAGGGCGCGCTCAGAGTGCGCGCACCACGTGGAGCGCGTCGCGGACTGGCATTCCGCCTTGCGCGCCGGCCGACAGGCAGGAGAGCGCGGCCGCCTTGCAGCCGAAACGAAGGGCATCGGCGAGGGGGGAGCCTTCGTGAAGGGCAACCGCAATCGCGCCGACGAAGGTGTCGCCGGCTCCCGTGGTGTCGACTGGCACGATGGCTGGCGTCGTTGCCGTGCAAACCTGTCCATCGGCCGTATAGGCGAAGGCGCCTCGCGCACCGGCCGTGACGATGCAGGTCGTGGCGGAGCGCGTCGCGAGCTGCGCGATGTCGTCGGCGGCAACGCCCAGGATCAGGGCGATGTCGCTGGCCTCATGCTCGTTCACGACGAGAATATCGCTCGCTTCCAGCAGAGCCGTGGCCTCGTCGCCTGTCATCGCGGGAGGAACCGGGGCGCAGTTCCAGATGACGCGGCCGCCGGCCTGGCGGGTGCGGCGCGCCACGTCGAGCGAGGCCGGGAAGGGCACTTCCATCTGCAGCACGAGAACGGTGCCGCTCCTGAGCATGGCGTCCGGCACATCCCCCGCGGACAACGCGCCATTGGCGCCGCTCGCGACGGTGATCGCATTCTCCGCCTGCGCATCGACCGAGATGAAGGCGCAGCCGGTCGGGGTGTCGCAGACACGGACCAGCTCCGTCGATACGCCGTTGCGACCGAGGTTTTCGGTCGAATCCCGCCCGAAGGCATCGGCACCGACGCAAGCCGCCATCACCAAGGTGCCGGGCGCCGAGAGGCGCGCCRCAGCCACCGCCTGATTGGCGCCCTTGCCACCGAAATGCTGCTCATGGGAGCGGGCGAGCACCGTCATGCCCGGTCCCGCAATGGTGGCGACCCTTGCCACCAGATCCACGTTGATGGAGCCAAAGACCAGGATCATCGGCGGGTTCGCTCAGCCTTCCGCGTCCATCGCGTGCAGCTTGTCGACGCGGCGGCGGAAGTCCTCGTCGGTGGAGAACTCTGCCGCCAGATAGGCGTCGATCAGGTCGCTCGCCAGCCACGGGCCGATGATCTTGGCACCGATGCACATGACGTTGACATCGTCATGCTCGACGCTCTGATGGGCCGAGTGAACGTCATGGCAGACGGCCGCGCGGATGCCCTTCATCTTGTTGGCCGCGATCGAGGCGCCGACGCCGGTGCCGCAGACCATGATGCCGCGGTCGGCCTCGCCGGACGTGACCTTGCGCGCCACCTCGCGTGCGATGTCGGGGAAGTCGACCGGCTGGTCATCGAAGGATCCGACATCGAGCACATCGTGCCCGAGCGTCCTGATATGGTCGATGACGTGCTTCTTGAGAGACCATCCGGCGTGGTCCGAGCCAATGACGAGGCGCATGGGTAGTATCCTTGTTTCGAAGTGGGAGCCGGCGGCCGCAAGTGCACACCGCCGGCCTGTCTGACGTCAGCCCCGCATGTTTTCGGGCAGTTCGGTGCCGTGGAACTTCTTGTAGATGGCGTTGAGCTTGCCGTTCTTGAGGTTCTCCTGAACCCAGGCATCGAGCTTTTCGAGCAGCTTCGGCTCACCCTTCTTCACGCCGATGGCGAGATCGAAATTGGTGATCGAGACCTTCGGCTCGAAGGCGCGGGCCGGCGCCTTGACGCCGATCTGGCTGACGATCGTCGCCGAGGTCGCGATGCAGTCGGCCTGCCCGGAGATCGCTGCCGTGACCATGGTCGCATCGTCGTCATAGCGCGCGAGCTTGAGGTCGCGTTCCTTCATGTTGGTGAGCGTGGTGTCCTGCGTGGTGCCGCGCGAGACGCCGATCGTCTTGCCCTTGAGATCGTCCCAGCTCTTGACCTGATCGGACTTCAGGCAGCCGACCACCGATTGCAGGGCGGCATAGGGCTTGGAGAAGTCGATCACCTTGGCGCGTTCGGGCGTCACCGACAGCGTCGAGATGATGATGTCGGCCTTGTTGGTCTGCACATTGGGAATGCGCGTCGCGCCGGTCGTCTGCACGAATTCGAGCTGCAGGCCCCAGTCCTTGGCGAGAAGCTCGGCGGTTTCGACATCCGAGCCCGTCGGCTTCATCGTGCCGTCCATCATGCCCGACGGCGGGATCGCCAGATCCGTCGCGATGCGGATCTTCTTCGCCTTCATGATGTCGTCGAACACATCGGCGCGTGCGCCGTGCCCGGACAGCGTTGCCAGCCCAGCCGCGAGCAGCATGGTGGCGATTGCATTGCGTTTCATCCCTGGATCTCCCTTGCCTTGGATTTTTTAAAAGCCCGTTCCGACGAACTGGGCGAGTTCCGGTGTCGCCGGGGCGGCAAGGATCGAGGCTGTTCCCGTCTCGTGAACCTTGCCGGCATGCATGAACACCACCTTGTCGGCGATGCCCCTGGCAAATCCCATCTCGTGCGTGACCATCACCATGGTCATGCCGTCCGCAGCGAGCGCTTCGATGACCTTCAGCACTTCCCCGGTCAGTTCGGGGTCKAGCGCCGAGGTCACTTCGTCKAACAGCATCACCTTCGGTTGCATGGCGAGCGAGCGCGCGATCGCCGCGCGCTGCTGCTGGCCGCCGGAAAGCTGTTCGGGATAGGCGTGGAGCTTTTCCGCCAGGCCGACCTGCGCCAGCACCGCCTGGGCGCGTTCGCGGGCCTCGGCCTTGGCCATCCGCTTCACCGAGACCGGCGCCAGCGCGATGTTCTGCTCGATCGTCAGATGGGGGAAGAGATTGTAGCTCTGGAAGACGATGCCGACATCCTGGCGCAGCGCGCGCAGATCGATGTCGGGGGCATCGACACGGTGGCCGCAGACATGGATCTCGCCACTGTMGATCGTCTCGAAGCGGTCGATGCAGCGCAGTGCGGTGCTCTTGCCGGAACCGGAACGGCCGATCAGGACGAGCACATCGCCGCGCGCCACCGAGAAATCGACGCCGTCCAGCACCTTCAGGCTGCCGAAGCTCTTGTGAACATCCCTGAGGGAAACGACCGGGCTGTCCTGGGTCATCTGCGTCTCCTGCCTGGTCAAGCCGGCATCAGTTTCGTGCGACCATTGCCCATGCGTCGCTCCAGGCGACGGCTGAGCGCCGAGATCGGGAAACAGAGGGCGAAATAGATCACCGCGATGATCGCGTAGATCAGGAAGGGCTCGAACAGCGAGTTGTTGATGATCTGGCCGGCGCGGGCGAGTTCGACGAAGCCGACGACCGAGGCCAGCGAGGTGTTCTTGATGATCTGCACCATGAAGCCGACCGTCGGCGGCGTCGCGATCCGCATCGCCTGCGGCAGGATGACCTTGATCATCCGCTGCGTCCGGCTCAAGCCCAGGCCTTCGGCCGCTTCCCATTGCGGCTTCGGCACGGACTGGATGCAGCCCCGCCAGATCTCGCCGAAATAGGCGCCGACATAGATCGTCAGCGAGGCGCTGGCCGCCATCAGCGCCGAGATCGAGAAGCCCAGCGCCGAAAGGCCGAAATAGCCCAGGAACATGATCACCAGCAGCGGTGTTCCCTGGATCAGCTGGACGTAGCCGCCGCTGAGCAGGCGTATCGTGCGGCTCGGCGACACCCGCGCGAGCGCGATCAGGAAGCCGAGCAGACCACCGCCGACCAGGGCGATCGTGGACAGGCCGATCGTCCACAGTGCGCCATGGCCGAGGAACAACAGGTGATTGGCGTTGAGAGACCCACCCATCGCCGTCACAACGCCGTGCCGAGGCGCCGGCGGCGCGGAAACAGCGCAAGCCCCAGCGCCCAGAAGCCGGCTCTCAGCACGAGCGAGAGCACGACATAGGCGATCGCGACCAGGATATAGGTCTCGAAGGCGCGATAGGTGTCAGACTGGATGTAGTTGGCGACGGCGGTCAGCTCTTCCGCCGAGATCTGCGAGGTCACGGACGAGGCCAGCATCAGCAGCACGAACTGGCTGGTCAGTGCCGGATAGACCTTCTCGGTGGCCGGCAGCAGGATGACATGCCAGTAGATCTGGAAGCGCGACAGGGCGAGGCCCTCGGCCGCCTCGATCTGGCCGACGGGGATGGATTCGAAGCCCGCGCGCATGATTTCCGCGGTATAGGCGCCGACATTGATCGCGAGCGCGGCGGCCGCGACGGAAAAGGCCGAGAACTTGAAGCCGACGCTGGCGAGGCCGAAATAGACGAGGAAGATCTGGACGAGCAACGGCGTGTTGCGGATCGCCTCGACATAGAGCGTGCAGACCCGCGCGATCAGGCGGTTTCCGCTGTTGCGGCCGACGGCGCAGAAGGTGCCGATGACCCCGCCGAACAGGATCGCGAGAGCGGCGAGCTTCAGCGTCATGACCGCGCCGTCCCAGAACAGGGGCCAGCGCTCCAGAACGACGGAAAAGTCGAGGTTCAGGCCCATCGCCGCCGCCCGCCTCAGGCTCTGTTCGTCATGCGGTCATAGACGCGGAAAAGCGCCTGGTTGCCATTGGCGCCTTCGCCATGGGCGCGGGCTTCGATGTACTGGCTGGTAACCAGCGCGGTTCYGGGCAGGGGCACCGAAAGGGCCTGGGCCTGCTCCTGGACCAGCCTGAGGTCCTTCAGCATCAGGTCGATGCGGAAGCCCGCCCCGACATCGCCGGAGATCATGGCCGGGCCGAGTTTTTCGAGCATCCAGGACGCGGCCGAGCCGCCGAGCAGGACATTGCGGAGCTGCTCGAGATCGACGCCCGAGGCCCGGCCAAGCGCGATCGCCTCGCAGATCGCCTGTATATTGATGCCGCAGATCAGCTGATTGCAGAGCTTGACCGCCTGGCCGGCTCCCGGCGCACCGACATGGGTGATCGTCGTGCCCATCGCCCTGAAATAGGGCTCGGCGCGGGCAAAGGCCTCGGCCTCGCCGCCGGCCATGATCGACAGGGCCGCGTTCTTGGCGCCGATCGGCCCGCCCGACACCGGCGCATCGATGAAATCGGTGCCCGTCGCCTTGAGATCGGCATGAATGCGCCGCACGGCGACAGGCGAGATCGTGCTCATGTCGACGATGAGGCGGCCGGCGGGCGGCGAGGCGAGCAGCCCTTGCGCGCCGTAGACGACCTCCTCGACCTGCGGCGTGTCGGGCAGCATCGTGATGGCGATATCCGCGGTCGCGGCGGCCTGCGCCGGGCTTGTCGCCGCGACCGCGCCGGCGGAGGCGAGTTCTTCGACGGCGCTGCCGACGATGTCGAAGGCCGTGACGCTGTGCCCGGCCTTCAGGAGGTTGCGCGCCATCTCCCGCCCCATCGTGCCGAGGCCGATGAAGCCGACGTGCCCCTTGTCGTTTCGTCCCATAGCGCTTCTCTTCTTCTGAAAGGCTCTAGCCGGTGGCCGGTTCGCCGCTGTCCCCGTCGCCAAGCGCCGCGCGGCGCCGATATTCGTCGCCGATGGCAAAATGCCGTCGCAAGGTGACTTCGGCGCGATCGGGATCGCGCGCGACGATGGCGTCGAAGACCCTCTTATGGTCGTCGATCAGGTAGGTCTTCATCGAGCCGAACATCTGCACCAGCTCGCGCCGGCTGCGATGCGAGCGGGCGAGCAAGGTCGACATCGAATCGTGCAGGACGGCGAGCGTCTGCGAGCGCGAGGCCAGCACAATCGCCCGGTGGAAATCGTAATCGGCCAGGCTCCCGGCCTCGGCCTCGTCGATCGTCGCACCGATGCGGACGAGCGCGCGCTGCAGGCGTTCGAAATCGGCGATCATCGCGCGCTCGCAGGCCAGGCGGATCGCCTGGCATTCGATCGCGATGCGCGCCTCCATGACATCGTCGATCAGGTCGGCCTGCTGAGCGAGCGCCAGCGCGAAGAAATCCTTCAGCATCGAGATGTCGGGGCGCTTGACGATCGTGCCGATGCGATCGCGGATCTCGACGATGCCCAGCATATGCAGGGCTCGCAACGCCTCGCGCACGATCGGCCGGCTGACGCCGAGTTGCACGGCGAGTTCGCGCTCGGCGATCAACCTGTCGCCGGGCTTGAGTGTGCCGTCGAGAAGCTGTTCGCGCAAAAACGCAAAAACCTTCTCGAACCCTTTCGGGTCTTCTGCAGCCTGAGCGTCCATCCCAAGATCACTTGTTTTTTATTCTGGTCAGACCAATACGATGACCAGAGCCGGACGTCAACACCGGGCCTTGCAGCCGCCTGTGGAACGGCGATCGCGGGAAAGGCGAGGGGGAGGGCGTGCCGTGGCGGCGGTGACCACGCGAGTTGGAAACGCCAGCCGACATGGTCGCATCGTGGCTGCCGTCTCGGTGGAAGGCTCAGCCCTGCGGAAGCTTCCTGCCGGCCGCGGGGCCGTCGCTGTGGTGAGGCCTGCCTCGTTCGCCTATGGCGGCCAGCGGCCGGATCGACCTCGACCATGCGCGGAGGTTCTCCGCGCCGGCCACGGTCCCGCGTTCGCTTCGCCCGGCTGTGTCGGTTCGGGTCAGGCGGCGGACTGACACCAGTCGGCGCGCATCGGACGGCGTGAGTTGCGCGCCTCCGGATCGCGTTCGGGAACGTGGTTGTGTCGCACCATCGCGCTGTCTCGAAGCGATGTGCAGGGGTGTCGCACCGGGAGCCCGGAGGAGCTTTGCCGCCTCATAGCCGGGCCGTTCGACCATCTGCGACAGGCAGCACGGCGGCCATGCCCCAGGCTGATGCGGCATGAATCTCTGCTTCGAACCGACCAAACACCACCCGGCCGTGCGGTGGGATTGGACCCGGTTCGGGCAAACGCGTGAACAGATGAAGGTCAACCGGTCTGTTCTCTGCAAATGGCAGCCGTGCAACCAGTCGCGACGGTGCAAGCGGCTCGTTCAGTTCTGTCCATTCGGTCGCAGCAAGGACATTCTGGCCGCTTTCTGCGTCGTCTGKGCCGATCCCGTGCGGAGTGACGACCAGCCGGGCTCCGAGGCGGCGCGTCTGGCAGCGCTTGTCGTCGATCATGACCTCGCATGAAATCTCGATCAGGCCCGGCGTGGCAGGCAGGCTGATGACAGCCGCAGATGACGTTGTCTTCAGGGGGCGCAGGAGGACCTTTCCCTGCTCGATATAGCCGAACACCGGGTAAGCAGCAGATTGTTCCCGGGTAAGATGCGCCTTGCCGACGACGGAGTCGGGGACCGGGATCATCGCTCCTGCTTCATGTCGGAATTCGCCATCATCTTCGGATGAAAGAGACCGGATTCCCGGCAGTCCGCCCCATAGTTTCATCGCAAGCATGGTCGCTGCGTCTCGCTCGTCCGGCTGCGCCAGGCTTTGCGGGGCAAGCCGGTATTCGTGCATGACACCGGCCGAACAGGTCGAAAGACGAGGCGCCACCTCGCCGCCACGGGCCCAGAGCTTGAGTGTCAGGGAACGCGACGTGCAAGTCGATGCGCTGGGCAGGCGCAGAGGAAGCCAGCCCCTGCAGAGCACATCGAAGGGAACGCGCCACTGCGCCAGAAGCGTCCCCGCATCGGAGGCCTCGATCTGCGCGCACAGATGCCCGGCGCCCCGCCCGGGATCGGCGATATGCAGATCGATGCCGAGCCATCCCCTCGCGGAGCTGGGTAGCCGCTGCGCGAGGCATGGCCCGATGTCGCTGACGTCGGGCTCTTCGGGAGAGGCGGGAATGTCGACATCCGAACGGGGAAGGGGGCTGTTGAAGATGAGCTGCGGACGCCCCATGCGCAGGGTGGCGACCAATTCCTCGAGTTCCTGGGGAATGCGAACGTGATGGGTCCAGCTCTCCCGCAAGGCCGCCAGGTCACGCATCAGTAGCTGGTTGCTATGCTGCAATCGGCTTGTCTCACGCAGCGAGCGCTCGAGTATGGCTGCATCGAGCTCTGCTCTGTTCCCCACAATGCAGGGTACAGGCGTCTCTGACCCCCCTGTCTTGGTCCACCACGCCTGCAAGGCACGCAKAGAGCGTTCTTCGATCGGATCGGGAGCCCACAAGGCCCATACATTCGTGGGCGGGATCTCCAGACTGCACAGCGCTGACGGCAACGCGTCTTCCGCCTGTCCATAGTCGGTCAGGACATAGTGGTCGCACGCGACCAGCTTGCAGCCATACCAGTGAAGAGCCGATGCCGGCCTGGCGCGCGCAGGCGATGTTCCCGGGCCGCTCAGCACGATGACCTTGGGATCGGCGGAGTAGAGGCGCCGCAGCAGGTTTTTTGTCGTTTGAAGGGCCATCAGACAGCCTGCCTGGATTTCGGTGCCGTTGCGGGTTCGAACAGCGGTTTGATGCCGAAGTCTTCCAGATCAGTGCTTCGATCGGGCCAATAACGCATCTTCGTGCTTGGCATGCCGAAAGCCCGGCACAGGCGCAGGAGTTCCGCATTGCCCACGACAATATGCGTGTAAGCCTGCTCGAACGCTGAGCATGCATTCACGGCCTGGCTCGTTGCTTGATCCCCTTCAGCGTATCCGAGCAGCGCCCATGTCTCCACCTTCAGTCGACGCAACGCGCCCATCAATGTGTGTGAAACCCCGCCATCCACCGATACGGCGCGGTGATAGCCGGCCAATGTGGAAATGGCGTCATCGGTATCCAGATGCTCGAAGCAGGGCATCGGCGTCCCCTGATAGCTCCGTGTCCATGCGCGGGACAGCAGCTCCGGCAGGGGCAATGCAATGATCTGCGAAAAGCATTTTGCGCGGCCGGGAGCGAGGGCGAATTCCCTCGCGATCCCCACGAGATGAACCTCCCACCCCGCTTCGATGAGCGTCAGTGCCAGCCTTTCGGCGGTCGCAACGCTCTCGGGCTGCCCCGAGGCGAGCACCAGGGCAGCAAGGGGCCTGGCATCGGACGATCCGCCGGGGAAGGCCGACGAGAGATTGAAGAGTTCCGGGTACAGATCGCGCGGCAGCGCCGCCTGGAGCCGGTACGTGTTCGGCATCGCCGACTTCCAATCGGCAGGGTTGGCCCCGTCTCCGGCAGTGGCGATATCCCGGCACAGCCGCGTAAAGGCCTCATCGATTGGCGCGAGATCGGCCGGCGCTTCCCTCACGGCCAGATCGAGTTCGATAGCATGCTGACGCTTGCCCGGCTGTCGGGGCAGGGCATGCAGATCGAGCGCGCGCCGCGATGCGTGCTCGACGAGAAAGGATGCCTCGACGGCCAGGATATGCGTCCGATCAGATGTCAGCCGGAACCTGTCCGTCTGCTCCTGGACAATCGTCCCCTCGCTCCAGGCCAGAAGACGATCATCGTGCAATCGATCCCGCATTGAGCACGTAACGACGGTCGATCGGGYAAGCCCGCGCTCGAGCGTCCACAAGACGCCAGCCAGCAGCGATTGCGCGGCAAGCGTTTCGCATAATGAGCTGTTCATGACGACAAGCTGCCCGGGGCAGTGACCGTAAGCAGGGCGCAGCCGGGCGCGCAGCAGACGGATGACATAGTCACTGACCGTCAGGGTCGTGACGTCGTTTTCACCGGTGAAGCACCGAACCAGCCCTGTATCGGGGTGATAGATCGCATAACGCGACCGAGCCTCGGTCTCAAATGCCAGGACGTTGCGAATACCGAACAGGAGCGGATGGCGGTTGCGGATATAGCGGAGGATCGGGGTGAAATCCCGTTCTGCCGCCACCAGCATGCTTTCTCCCCGGCGGCGGTAAGCAAAACCCGCATCGGCCACGTGGACCCCGCGAAAGCCGCGCTCGAGGCCATGCAGCCAGAATTCCCAATCCTCGACGCCCTGGCGCATCTCGGTGTCAAAACGGATCKGGGCGTCGAGCATGCGCCGTGAGACCATGCTGCCTGCCTCGCAGAAATTGCGGAACAGATGCTCCAGCGGCGAATAGGGTCCCGAGGTATCGGCGAATTCGGCGAAGCCGAACTTGTCGACATCCGGATAGGCCCAGCCGATGCTCGCATCGGCCTTGCGCAAGGCGGTCAGAAGCCGCTGCAGGAGATGGGGGCCGATGCGGTTGTCGCAGTCGAGCAGGTAGACGGCCTCCAGATCCGGGAAGGCCGCCAGAGCGAAGTCAATTCCAGTGTTGCGTGCGGCGCTCAAACCTCCATTGCGCTTGTGCAAATAGAAGATCCGCCCCGGGTAGGTCGCAGCAAATGTCTGGCAGACCTCGTCTGTTTCAGGGTGAGGACATCCGTCATTCACAATGACAATGGCGAAATTGAAATCAGTGACCTGTGCCAACGCCGTATTCAGCGCCTCGGCTGTCAGCGAGGGTTGGCCATAAGCTGGGACAATGACGGCGACTTTGACATCGGCCCCATCGCTGGACGGATCGTGCAACCGGTCGCCTGCAGGCGGGAAGAGCCATGGTTCACCCGGCACGTTGCCCATATTCATGCCATATTAATCCTGAGATTTGTCATGGAGATTAGATTGTTCTGTTCGATAA
>NZ_JBFTLD010000053.1:0-31160 GCF_056396265.1 Allobosea sp. 05T422_2
GAGTAAATGCGACATGTATCGGATCGGCGTGGACGTAGGCGGGACATTCACCGACTTCGTGATGGTCAACACCAATGGCGGTCCGACCGCCTTCCACAAGGTGCCCTCGACGCCGGACGATCCCTCGCGGGCGATCTCGTCCGGCATCGTCGAGATGCTTGAACTCAACGCGGTCTCGCCCGAGGAGGTCGGCTATGTCGGCCACGGCACGACCGTCGCCACCAACATGGTGATCGAGCGGCGCGGCGTCCCGACCGGGCTCCTGACCACCAAGGGCTTTCGCGATGTTCTGGCGATCGGGCGCCAGACCAGGCCCTCTCTGTTCGACTGGTCCGTGCGCAAGCCCGAGGAACTGGTCGAGCGACATCGCAGGGTGGAGGTCGACGAGCGCCTCGACAAATCGGGGACGGCGCTGGCATCGCCCGACCTCGCGGCGGTGGAGAAGCTCGTCATCCAGCTGCGGGACAGCGGCGTCAAGGCGGTGGCGGTGGGGTTCCTGCACTCCTACCGCAATCCCGCGCATGAGCGGGCGGTGCGCGACCTGATCAAGCGCGTTGCGCCCGATCTCTATGTCAGCGTTTCCTCGGAAGTCGTTGCAGAGTTTCGTGAATACGAGCGGTTCTCGACGACCGTGCTCAACGCCTATGTCGGGCMCCATACCCAGAAATACCTGCGACGGCTGCGCGAGAAGATCGCGGCCTCCGGCATCCGGGTCGAACCGCTGACCTTCCATTCCAATGGCGGCCTGCTGCCGGTGCAGACCGTCGAGGAACTGCCGGTGCTGACTTGTCTCTCAGGCCCGGCCGCCGGGGTGATCGGCTCGGCCCGGCTCGGCGCCGAGATCGGCGAGACCGAGATCATCACGTTCGACGTCGGAGGCACCAGCACCGACGTGTCGCTGATCACCGGTGGCCGTGCCCAGTTCACCTCAAGCCGATTGGTGGCAGGACATCCGGTGCGGATGCCGATGGTCGATATCCACGTGATAGGCGCGGGCGGCGGCAGCATCGCGCGGCTCGACGATGCCGGCGCGCTGAAGGTCGGGCCTACCAGCGCGGGGGCGATGCCAGGGCCGATCTCCTATCTGCGTGGCGGCACCGAGGTGACGCTGACCGACGCCAATATCGTGCTCGGCCGCCTGAACCCCGTGGCCCTGCTCGAGGGAAGGATGAAGGTCGATCGCGGTCTCGCCTATGCGGCGATCCGCAGCCAGATCGCCGATCCGCTCGGTATCTCGGTCGAGGAAGCCGCACATGGCATCGTCAGCATCGCCACGGCCAATATGAGCAGGGCGATCCGCTCGGTCTCGATCGAGCATGGACACGACCTTGCCGCCTTCACGCTCTTCGCCTTCGGCGGCGCCGGGCCTCTGCATGCCGCCGACGTCGCGGAGGAGTGCGGCCTCAACAAGATCGTCGTCCCGCAGGAACCCGGCACGCTCTGCGCACGCGGCGTCCTGCTGTCGGATCTCAGCCGCGACTACGTCCGCACGGCGCTGATCCGCGTCGGCGGCGAGAGCTGGACGCAGCTCGTCGCGCTCGGTGCGGAATTGTCCGCGGCCGGTCACGCGTGGCTCGAGACGGAAACCATCCCCGATGCMGCCAGGGAACTGCATTTCACCCTCGATGCGCGCTATCGCGGCCAGAGCCACTACATCCCGGTGCCTCTCGACGAACTGCGGGACGGCGCGCGCGACKAATTCGTCGGCCGGTTCCACCGCGCCCATGCCGACCAGTTCGGCTACAGCCTCGACGGGCGCGACATCGAGGTCGTCAATGTTCGGCTCAAGGCCGTCTGCCATGTCAGGAAGGGCGAGAGCGTCGCTCCGACGAAGGGTACTTCGCTCGACGCGGCCCGGATCGACACGCGCCAGGTCTATTTCGGCACCGATCGCGGCTGGGTTCATACCCCGATCTACCGGCGCGCGTTCCTGCCGGCCGGCGTGCCGTTCGAGGGGCCGGCGATTGTCGAGGAAATGAGCGGCACCACCGTCATTCTCCCGCGCCAGACGGCCGAGGTCGRCGGTTTCGGCAACATCCATATCGCGCTGCAGCGTTGAGGACTTGATCATGCAGATGCCCAACAGAGATGCCGGGTCGATCGTCGGTTTCGATGCGATCGCGATGGAGGTTTTCGCCAATCGCCTGCTCTCGATCACCGAGACGATGGCGATCAACATGATGCGCTCGTCGTTCTCGGCCCAGATCAAGGAGCGCCGCGACTTCTCAGTCGGGCTGTTCGACGGCAAGGGTCGACTGGTCGCGCAGGGAACGCATATCCCTGTCCATCTCGGCTCGCTGATGGGCGTGGTCGAAGGACTTCTGGCGCGCTATCCGCGTGCCGAGATCCGCCCTGGGGACGCATTTATCTCCAATGATCCCTATGCCGCCGGCGGCACCCATCTGCCCGACATCTCGGTCGCGACCCCCGTGTTCCAGGGCGAGGATCTCATCGCCTTCGTGGTCAATATCGGCCACCACACCGATGTCGGCGGGGCGGTGCCGGGTTCGACCTCGCCGACGGCACGTTCGATCTTCGAGGAGGGGCTGCGCATCCCGGTGATGCGGGTCYGCCGCCAGGGCAAGGTCGACGAGGACCTGCTCAGCCTGATCGCGCTGAACTCGCGCCTGCCGGAGGAGCGAGTGCTCGACCTGCGCGTCCAGGTCGCCACCAACGAGCGCGGCTCGGATGCGGCCCTTGAGCTGGTGCGCCGCATCGGCGCAGAGGGTTTCAGGGCGCGCATTCGCGACCTTCTCGATTACACGAAGCGGCGGCTCGACCTGCGTATCGCCGGTCTGGCGGAAGGCGGCCCCAGCCGCTTCACGGCCTGGCTCGACGATGACGGACTGCCCGACGGCGAGATGGTGCCACTTTGCGCAGCGGTCAGCGTCGAGAGCGGAAAACTCGTGATCGATTTCACCGGCAGCGGGCCGGAAGCGCGCGGAGCGATCAACATCGCCGAGAACGCGCTCAGGGCCACGGCCTATTACTGCGTCAAGGCGCTGCTCGATCCCGAACTCATGGCGAATTCCGGCATGATGGATTCAATCGTGCTGCGGGCGCCGGAAGGCACCATCGTCAATCCGCGCTCCCCCGCACCGGTGGGCTCGCGAACCATCGCCTGCCAGCGCCTTGCTGGCGCGATCTTCGGCGCCTTCCAGCCGTTGGTGGATCCGAGCACGCGGATCGCCTCCGCCTATGACGTGCTGCCCTCCTTTGGTTTCTCCGGCCACCGCCCCGAGAACGGCAGCTTCTATATCTGCGGCGAAACGGTCGGGGGCGGCGGTGGCGCACGCTGCGACGGCGACGGGATGGACGGGATTCATGTCCACGTGACCAATTCGCTCAACCTTCCGACCGAGGCAATGGAAAACGAGTTCCCGCTGCATGTGGAGGAGTACGCGCTGGTTCGCGATTCCGCCGGCTGCGGCCAGTGGCGTGGCGGAATGGGCATCGCGCGCACCGTGCGGGCGCTGCATGACAGGACCAATCTCGAAGCGCGCTCGGACCGGCACAAGGCGGGCGCGCCCGGTGCGGAAGGCGGTGGGAACGGTGGCGTGGGCCGCGTCACGCGCAACCCCGGGACCGGGCGCGAGCAGGCACTGCCCTCGAAGATCGCCCAGCTCCTCATCGACACCGGCGAGACTGTTCGCATTGCAACGCCCGGCGGCGGCGGCTTCGGCAGTCCGGCCGAGCGGTCGGTCGCGATGGTCGCAGCCGATCTGCTCAACGACATCATGACCGAAGAGTACGCCCGCGCCGGATACGGAGACAGGCTGATCAATGAGGCGTTGGCGCTGCTCCGTGAAGGGCGAAGACAGTCGGCTGCTTAGATCATGGGACAAGAAACCGTATCCGGTCCGATGATCTAACCCTTTGTGTTTGCATGAGCTTTGTCCCGAAACCCCGGGTACTGCTTTTCGGGTCGATGCTTTAGCCGATCGCGACCATGAACGCCGCCGCGGCCTGATGGCCCGGCCGGAAGCGATCACGTCTGCCTGCTCAGCACCCGACGCAACGCTCTGGCACTTCGGTGCTCGAAGCGACGGCCTTTGCTGCTTCGTCGAAGCTATAACTTGGGGAATATACGCTGCCGAATTTCGACTTGGACTTATGGGTCAGGATCGGGAGTCTGGTGCGGGACAACCGGATCGCTCGGCGAAACTCATGAGGCCGCTCAGTCGCCGGGCTCGCGAGGGAGACCGCCGTAGCGACGGGCAAGAACGGCCCGTCGAAGTCAAACGGAGGGCTCGTCTGAAACTGAATGATGGCCCTGTAGCTCAGCGGCCCTGCAATTCAAGAAACAACAAGACGGAGAGGGGATATGGCGAACAATCGAAACATGGCGGAAGGCCGGTATTTCTCGAAGAGCCGGCGCCAGTTCCTGCAGGGCAGCGCCGCAATTGGCGCTGGCTTGCTCGTTCCCGCAGCTTTTTCCAGGCCCGCTGATGCGGCGGCCCCAGGCACGATTACCTACGCCTTGTCGGCTTATCCACCGAACCTGCGCCCCTTCGACTGGTCGGGCCAGGCTGCCGTCACGGTCAAGGCTCTGCTGTTCCGCGGGCTCCTCTGCTTCGACGAAAAGGGGGGCGTGCAACCGGAGCTCGCGGAATCCTGGGAGCAGCCCGATCCCCGAACCTATCGCTTCAAGCTCCGCCCGAACGCCACCTTCCAGAATGGCGAGCCGGTGACCGCCGACGACGTCAAGGCCTCGTTCGATGCCATCCGCGGCGAGAGGTCCACGGCCTATGTCCGGCAGGCCTTCCAGGCGGTCGAGACCATCGCGGTGGAGGACCCGAAGACCGTCCGCATCGTGCTCAAGCAGCCAACGCCTTCCTTCATTCTGGCGCTGGCCGGCCAGATGGCGCCGATCGTCTTCGCCGGGAAGATGGACAATCCCGATGCGATGATCGGCGCGGGCCCCTACCGGCTGGAAAGTTCGGAAAAGGGCGTGTCGCTGACCTTCAAGGCCAGGACCGATTTCTACCGGCCGGGCCAGCCTGCGACGCAGACCGTCCGCTTCGTCGCCTACCCCGATGACAGCCTTCGCATCGCTGCCCTCAACGCCGGCGATGTCGACATCATCGAATATGTCCCGTGGCAGAGCATGAAGGGCCTGTCGCAGACCAAGGGCCTGACGCTTCAGAACTCACTCGGCTCCTTCATGTACGTGGTCTTCAACCTGAAGGAGGGCCCGTTCACCGATCCGAAGGTGCGGCGGGCGGTGGCTCACGCCGTCAAGCGCGAGGACATCGTCAAGGCGGCCTTCTTCGGAGCCGGCAAGGTCCTGGACGGCGTACCGCTTCCGGCCGGGTCGCCCTATGCCGTGAGCGAACTCGAGCATCTCTGGCCCTATGATCCCGATCGCGCCAAGAGCCTGCTGAAGGAGGCCGGTGCCCAGAACGCCCAGGCGACGCTGCTGGCCACGAGCACCTACGGCTTCCACAAGGACATCGCCGAGATCATGCAGCAGCACCTGGCCGCCATCGGCATGCAGGTGAAGCTCAGCCTTCCGGAATGGGGCGTCCGGGTCAGCCAGGGCAACGAAGGGCGCTATCACTTCGCCATTAACGGAGGCGGGCCGGATCTGGGCGACCCCGATGATCTGACCGCCTTCTTCGGTTCGGGCTCCGATTCGTATCGCCGCTCCTTCGGCCTGTCGGACCCGAAGCTCGACGAACTGCTGAACAAGGGCCGCCACGAAAGCGACACCGGCGCCCGTGTGAAGATCTATGCCGACCTGCAGCGCTCCGTCGCGGACAGCGTTCCCGTCACCTTCCTCAATTTCCGGGCTCAAGGCTGGGGCGTGCGCGATCGGGTCAAGGGCTTCAAGGTCCTCTCCGACCAGATGAACAATCAGGTCGGCATGGCCTTCGACACCGCCTCGATCGGTTGAGCGCGCAGAGAGGTCAGAGAGCCGCATCATGCTCGCCTATATCGTAAAAAGATGCGCGGTAGCCGCCGTGATGATCTTCATGGTGGCCACGGCCGTGTTCATGATCCTGCATATCGTGCCGGGTGATCCGGTCGAGGTCATGCTCTCGGCCGACGGCGGCAAGCCCGACCCCGCTGTCGCGGCCGAGCTGCGCTCGCGCCTCGGCCTCAATCGCCCGCTGTTGGAACAATATACCGGTTATCTGTCGCGCCTGGCCCGCGGCGATCTCGGCAGGAGCTTTCTCGACAACGAGCCGGTCCTGAGCAACATCGCGCAGCGCCTGCCGCGCACGCTCGAACTGATCGCGTCAGCGACAGCCCTGTCCTTGCTCGCAGGAATTCCGCTCGGGGTTCTGGCGGCGCGCAATCGGGGGCGCGCAATCGACCGGGTGCTGGGCACTGCGACGAGCCTCGCACTGTCCGTTCCGACCTTCGTGCTCGGCACCCTGTTCATCCTGCTCTTCGCCTTGATGCTGCGGATCGCGCCGGCAGGCGGATTTGTCCCGTTCAGCCAGTCCCCGATAACGCATCTCACCCTGTTGCTGATGCCAGCGACGGCCGTGGCCGTGGGATTGTCCGCGATCATCATCCGCATGACGCGCGCGACCGTGCTCGACGTGCTCCAGCAGGACTGGGTGCGCACGGCGCGGGCAAAGGGCTTGCGTGAACCGCGCGTCCTGCGCCGGCACGTCGTTCGCAATGCCCTGGGGCCCGTCCTTACCGTCACAGGTCTCCAGATGGGGACGATGCTCGGCGGAACCGTGCTCGTCGAGTTCATCTTCAACTGGCCCGGCATGAGCGGCTTCCTCGTCAGGGCCGTCGAGCACCGGGACTATCCCGAGGTCCAAGGGGTGGTGCTCGTCACCGCGACGCTGTTCATCCTGCTCAATCTCATTGTCGACCTCCTCTATTCGATTCTCGATCCACAGGTGCGTGCGTTATGAACGGCCTCGTCTCGCTGTGGCGGAATCCCAGGGCGCGCCATCTCGCGCCTTCGCTGATCGCGCTTTCCATTCTGATCCTGATCGCCGTCTTGGCGCCGGTGATCGCTCCCTACGATCCCCTGAGCCTGGATATCGCGGGCCGCCTGGCGCCGCCCTCGGCCGAGCACTGGCTGGGGCAGGACGAATTCGGCCGCGATGTGTTGAGCCGGCTGCTTTACGGTGCGCAGGTGTCGCTCAGCGTCGCTCTCGCGACCGGCGCTGTGGCGGCCCTCGTCGGCATCAGCGCCGGCATGGTCGGCGGCTATTTCGGCGGTGTCGCCGAGGTGCTCACCGTCCGCACCGCGGAATTCATGCTGGCCTTCCCGCCGATCCTGCTCGCCCTGCTCGTCATTGCCCTGACCGGCCCGGGCACTGCGACCCTAATCGTCACACTCGCCGTTTTCTACGCCCCGGAATTCGCCCGGATCGCTTATGGCGAGGTCCGCGCCGTCAAGCAGAAGGAATATGTCGAGGCGATGCGCGCCCTTGGAGCGGGCCCCTCCCGCATCCTGCGGCGGACGATCCTGCCCAATATCGCCGCGCCGCTCTTCGTGCAGTTCTCGCTGGTGGTCGCATCGGCAATCGTCGTCGAATCCGGTTTGAGCTTCCTGGGGCTCGGCATCGTGCCGCCGACGCCATCCTGGGGCCTGATGATCCGTGGAGCGCGCGCCTATCTGGAGATCAATCCGCTCGGCCTCGTCTGGCCCTGCGCTGCACTGGTGACGACGATCTTCGTCGTCAACGCGCTCTGCGACGCCGTGCGCGACGTGTTCGATCCCCGCACGACCAAACTGAGGGGCCTGCCCGAGGGCGGAGAACGCAAAGGCGATTTTCAGGATCGGACCGACGCTCCTCTTCCCCAGGACGTCCAGCTTTCCGTAGCGGGGCTGCGAACCGAATTCGCCACGCCGAACGGCGCGGTGGCCGCGGTGAAGGACATCTCCTTCGATCTGCGGCGCGGCGAGACCCTTGCGGTGGTCGGCGAGTCCGGTTCGGGCAAGTCGGTCACCAGCCTGTCAATCATGGGGCTTCTGCCGAAAGGCGTTGCGCGCGTGACCGGCGGGCGGATCGAATTCGCTGCGAAATCGGGCAGAACCTACGATCTCGCCCGGCTCTCGGAGGAGACAGCCTGCTCGCTCCGCGGCAGCGACATCGCGATGATCTTCCAGGAGCCGATGACCAGCCTCAACCCGGTCTATCGGATCGGCGATCAGATTGCCGAGGCGATCCTGGCGCATCGGGATTGTTCGCAATCGGAAGCGCGCGACCTCGCTTTGGACATGCTGCGGAAGGTCCGCATTTCGGATCCGGAGCGTCGTCTCGATCAGTACCCCTTTGAATTGTCGGGAGGCATGCGCCAGCGCGTGATGATCGCCCTGGCACTCGCCTGCAAGCCGAAGCTCCTGATCGCAGACGAACCGACCACGGCCCTCGATGTCACTATCCAGGCGCAGATCCTGGAGCTCATAAAGGAATTTCAGCAGGAAGAGGGCATGTCGATCCTCTTCGTCACACACGATATGGGGGTGGTCGCCGAAATCGCCGATCGAACCGTGGTGATGTACAACGGCGAGGCGGTCGAGTCCGGCCCCACGGCCGAAATCTTCCGGCAGCCGCAACATCCCTACACCAAGGCGCTTCTCGCGGCCGTGCCGAAGCTCGGCTCGATGAACGGCCGCGAGCGGCCCATGCGCTTCCCGATCGTCGATCGCAGCACCGGTACGTCGGATGTCCCGRTCGAGGTGCCCGATACCGTGAAGGATCACGAGCGCTCTGTTCTGGAGGTCAACAACCTGACGACGCGCTTCCCCATCCGTTCCGCCATCCGCGGCCGCGTMACGGGGCGGGTCCATGCGGTCGAGAATGTCTCCTTCGATGTCCGCTCGGGAGAGACACTGGCGCTGGTCGGGGAATCCGGCTGCGGCAAGTCGACGACCGGGCGCTCCCTGTTGCGGCTGGTCGAGCCCGAGGCCGGCTCGATCCTCCTCGACGGCGTGGACGTGCTGAAGCTGGGGGCGGACGAATTGCGCGAGCAGCGCCGGCGCATCCAGATGATCTTCCAGGATCCGTTCGGAAGCCTCAACCCGCGCGAGACGGTGGGTGCGGCGATCGCCGAGCCACTCGTCATCCATGGTCTCGCCACGCGGGCTGGAGCCCGAGACAAGGTCGCGGACCTGCTGGAGCGTGTCGGCCTGCAGGCCGACATGGCCCGCCGCTACCCTCACGAGTTTTCGGGAGGGCAGCGCCAGCGCATCTGCATTGCCCGCGCGCTGGCGCTCGAACCGCGCCTGATCGTCGCCGACGAGTCCGTTTCGGCGCTGGACGTCTCGGTAAAGGCCCAGGTCGTCAACCTGATGCTCGATCTGCAAGCCCAGATGGGGTTGAGCTACGTGTTCATCTCGCACGACATGGCCGTGGTGGAGCGGCTCAGCCACCGGGTCGCGGTCATGTATCTCGGCGAGATCGTCGAAATCGGGCCCCGCGCCGCGATCTTCGGCAACCCGCAGCATCCCTATACGAAACGATTGCTCGCTGCGGTCCCGATTGCGGATCCCGCCCGCCGCCATCAACCCCGGTTCGTCTCGAACGCAGAGATCAGGAGCCCGATCAGGCCGGCCGATTTCGAGCCACCAGACCGCCAGTACCGGGCGGTCTCGACGGGGCACTCGGTCATGATCTGGGGAAATGAATGGGGCTACAACACGTGAGAATTGTTTGGTTGCCGCTCGCCGCTCAGGGCATTCTCTGGCCGATTGTGTTGAAGAAGTCGGCGCTGGGGTCGGCTGCCGATTGATGCTGAACGGGTCGCTGAGAGGGCGTTCGCCCTCATGCCGCCAGGGGCAGTGCTCCGGCCGGCATCAGCTTCGCCATTTTCCTGAGGTTCTGGGCGGTGGCTGCGAGGAGGAACTCGTCGCGGGCGCCGCATGGTCCTCGCAAGCGCAGGCGATCGAGTTTGAGGATGCGCTTCAGGTGCGCAAACAGCATCTCGACCTTCTTCCGCTCTCGTCGCGAGGTTACGTATGCATCGGTGGCGGCGATATCGCGCGCCATGTCGCGGGCGCCTTCGTGGATGGAGCGGAGGATCTTGCGAGCAGGATCTTTCGGACAGCACTTTGGCTTCAGGGAACAGGCGTCGCAGTCGCTCTTGATCGCCCGGTAGCGCATGAGGCCTTCAGGATCGATACCGTCGCGCGGCACCGCGAAGGGCCGTCGGAACTGCCGAAGTTCCTTGCCGCCCGGACAGATGTAGAGATCGCGATCGTGATCATAGGCGAAGTCGGAACGGCTGAAGGTGCCGTCGCGGCGCCGGGATTTGTCGAACACCGGAATATGCGGCTCGATACCTCGCTCGTGCACCAGCCAGGCCAGGTTCTCGGCCGAGCCATAGGCGGCGTCCGCTACCAGCTTCTCAGGCCATGTGCCGAACCTGTCCTGCGTGCGCCCGATCATAGTTCGCGCGGCGCCGACCTCGGCCTGCCGCACGGCCGTGGTCGCCTCGACGTCCATGATGACGGCATGCTTCAGATCGATCAGGTAGTTCGTCGCATAGGCGAAGAAGGCCTGCCCGCCATGGGCGGCCGTCCAGCGCGCGGCAGGATCGGCCGGCGAGATGAACTTGGGCACGACCGGTGTCGCCGCGCCGAAGGCGGCATCGTCCAGCACGGCCAGATACTCGCGCACCGCATGGTTGGCGGCCTCGGGCGCCAACCCGTCCTTGCCGGGTACGCCGTTCTGGCGATTGGCGTCGGCCTTGATCAGGCTGGCATCGACGGCAAACCCCTCGCCGCCAACCAGCCCCTCCGCCATGCAGCGCCTGACCGTGATCTCGAAGACCTCGCGCAGCAAATCGCTGTCGCGGAAGCGACCGTGCCGGTTCTTCGAGAAGGTGGAATGGTCGGGTACATCCCCCTCCAGGCCGAGCCGGCAAAACCAGCGATAGGCCAGGTTCAGATGGACCTCGTCGCAGAGCCTGCGCTCGGAGCGGATGCCGAAGCAGTAGCCGACGATCAGCATTCGGATCATCAGCTCGGGATCGATCGAAGGTCGGCCGGTTTCGCTGTAGAACGGGCGCAAATGCGCACGAATGCCGGACAGATCGACAAAGCGATCGATGGCGCGCAGCAGATGGTCCGCAGGGACGTGCCGTTCCAGGCTGAACTCGTAGAACAGTGCCTCCTGCGCAACCGTCCGCTCGCCCATCATCGCGCTGCCCTCCGCAGCGACGAATGAATCAGAACCTCAAGCTCCCAGCAACACCGACTTCTTCAACACAATCGGCCCTTAGCTGCCCTTCGCAGCGTCTGCTTGTGGGCAGTTGAGGCTTTGCATCCTGACCCCGCCGCTCATGCGGCGTTCTCGCCCTCAATCGAAAGCGGCCTTGCGCCGCGCCGTCTGCTCAACATGGGCGTGGCCATTTGGGCAATGGCCGCCCGTCTGGCGTGCAGAAACCGTGCGCGCGCCCGCCGCAGATCCATTGTTCGATCTGTTTGCCAACGGCGTCGCCTTCCTTCTGACGGTTGGCGGCATAGTGGCGGAGTTGCTCTCGCTCCAGTTTCTCTAGCTGTTTCAGCCATTCCGCGTAGGTTTTTCCCGTCATATGCGCCTCCCTAGCGCGCATCGCGTGCGGGCATTATCCGATGTGCAATGACTGCTGATCTATGCTCGTTGCGGCGGGACTATATGCACCTCGAGCATGGGCTGGTTGATCTCAATCAACTTCTTGGTCGCGCGCCCTATCCGCCTGTACCGCGCGCTCGGCCGGGAACAATTCGGCACGGCACAGGCTCTCGTCGATGCGTAGTGTTCAGGGACCAGTCATTTGCCCTGCCGGACGATGACACGCGGCGCGATGGTCGCCGCAGTGTCGATGAGCGTTTCCCGGAGGGGYAAGTTGAGACAGGACTGGTTTCATTGTGACGACTGCGGGTCGCCGGGCGTCTCAAATCGACATTCGGCGCATAGCATTCAATGGCAAGTCCATGATTCCAGCAACGTTCGCACAGAATCAAGCCTCATGAACCTCAAACGTATCCAATATTCATGCGCGGCAGAAATCGACTCACAATCACCAATAAACAACATATTCTGGTATCGGTTAAAGTCATTACCTGGCAGCATAAATTCGAATGGCGCCTGCAATAACAGCAGCCAAGACAGCAGAGATGGGTGTGACGCCCATTAAAATGTAAATTGCACCCCAGGAGAGCGCAATTGCTGCAACCAGGATTATACCAGTCCGAATATCCTTAAGCATCGCCTCTCCCTCACCGCCTATATAGTTGAACGAACATAATCACACAGGCGGCATCCAAGTTGGACCTATTGCGAATTGCTCCGATGGTCGCTCGCGCTCGGGTCAAGGAATCTGCACTGAGGTGCGAGCCGTACGCCCAGAAGCTCATCAATCCCTCAGGCTTGGCCATTTGGCGTTGCTCCACGTCAACGAATGGTCCTGCAGTTTGATGCTCTAGACATCGAAAGCCATAGTTGAAGCAAAGCTCCTCAGGGCGTACAAATTATTTTCGACATTCGGTGCGCAGCTATCACTGGCAAGCCCATGATCACCGGAGCGCAACTAAGGGCCGCACGCGMCCTTCTCGGGATCGATCAGCGCGGCCTTGCAGCGCTGTCCCAGCTTTCTGTGCCGACGATCCAGCGCATGGAAGGCAGCGACGGTGTGATCCGCGGGAATGTCGATTCACTGATGAAGCTGGTCGGCGCGCTGAACACGGCCGGAATCGAACTCATCGGAGAAGGAGCGCCGAGTCAGGGTGAGGGGCGCGGCGTTCGGCTCAAGGAAGCTGCCGCCAGTGCCGAACCACACTCCCGCAAAATGCCGCAGACGGCCAAGGCTAGAGCAGCCTAGGAGCAAGCGCGATGGTCACGATCGTCGGACTGTGGTGCGTGGCGGCGCTGCTGGGCATCGCGGGGGTCGGCATCGTCGCAAGCAATTGGCGCCAAGGGTCACGCATCGTCTATGGCGCGGCCGGCATCGCCAGTGCCATCGCGCTGATCACGGCGCTGCTCCATCTTGTCGAGGGGGCCGGCGCATCACCCGGCGTCGTATTGCCTCTTGGCCTGCCCTGGATCGGCGCGCATTTCCGCATGGACGCGCTGTCGGCCTTCTTCCTGGCCGTGATCAATCTCGGCGGAGCGGTCACTAGCCTCTACGGTATCGGCTACGGCCAGCACGAGCACGCCCCGCAACGCGTGCTGCCATTCTTTCCAGCGTTCCTTGCMGGCATGAATCTCGTCCTCCTGGCGGATGACGCCTTCAGTTTCCTGCTGTCCTGGGAATTCATGTCGCTTGCATCCTGGGCGCTGGTCATGGCGCATCACCAGGAGCGCGATAATATTCGCGCCGGCTACGTCTACATCGTGATGGCGAGTTTCGGCACCTTCGCCCTGCTGCTTGCCTTCGGCCTGCTGGCGGGGCCGGACGGAAGCTACGCTTTCGCATCGATCCGTGCTCACCATCTCCTACCGCTGCCCGCCGGGCTCGTCCTCGGCCTTGCACTGCTCGGCGCAGGCTCGAAAGCCGGCCTGGTGCCGTTGCACGTCTGGCTGCCGCTCGCCCATCCGGCTGCGCCGAGCCACGTCTCGGCGCTGATGAGCGGGGTGATGACCAAGGTCGCGGTCTATGGCTTCATCCGGATCGTTTTCGACCTGCTCGGCCCGACAGCCTGGTGGTGGAGTTTTCCCGTTCTGGCGATCGGCGGCTGGACCGCCGTGCTCGGCGTCCTCCATGCGCTGATGGAGAATGATCTCAAGCGTGTGCTCGCCTACAGTACGATCGAGAATATCGGCCTGATCTTCGTCGGGCTTGGCCTCGCACTCGCCTTCCGCGCGAACGACCTGTCCGCGGCGGGCGCGCTGGCGCTGACCGCGGCGCTGTTCCATGCCTTCAACCACGCTCTCTTCAAGAGTGCTCTGTTCTTCGGAGCCGGCGCCGTGCTCACCGCGACCGGCAAGCGCCAGATGGAGGATCTCGGGGGGCTGATCCACCGCATGCCTGTCACCAGCGCCGTGGTGCTGGTGGCCTGCGCCGCGATCTCAGCCCTGCCGCCCCTGAACGGCTTCGCCTCCGAATGGCTCGCCTTCCAGGCGGTCCTGCTCAGCCCGCAGCTTCCGCTATGGGGACTGAAGCTGCTCGTGCCTGCCGTCGGAGCGATGCTTGCCCTATCAGCCGCGCTCGCCGCAGCCTGCTTCGTCCGGGTCTTCGGGATCGTCTTTCTCGGCCGGCCCCGCACGCCGGCAGCGGAACAGGCCGCGGAGGTCGACCGCTTCTCGCTCAGTGCAATGGTCATCCTCGCCGGACTGTGCATTCTCGCCGGAATCCTGCCCGGTTTCGTGATCGACGCYATCGCGCCCGTGGTGCAGGGCGTCGTGGGCGGCCGGATGCCGACACAGGCCGGAATCGGCTGGCTCTCGATCGTGCCAATCGCCGAAAGCCGGAGCTCCTATAACGGCCTCCTGGTCTTCTGCTTCATCGCGGCGTCCGCTTCGCTCGCGGCCTACGCCATCCACCGCCTGGCCTCGCATGCGCTGCGCCGCGGACCGGCATGGGATTGCGGCTTTCCGCAATCCAGCCCGGCGACGCAATACACCGCCAGCAGCTTCGCCCAGCCGATCCGCCGCGTCTTCGGCGGCTACGCCTTTCAGGCCCGGGAACGCGTCGAGATGCCTCCGCCGGGAGACCTGCGTCCGGCCCGGTTCCAGGTCGATCTGCGCGATCTCGCCTGGGAGCTGATCTATATCCCCGTCACCAGCGCCGTCTCCGTCGCGGCCGAGCGGCTCAACCGGTTTCAGTTCCTGACCATCCGCCAATATCTCAGCCTGGTCTTCTCCGCCCTCGTCTTCCTTCTGCTGGTGCTGGCGCTATGGTCGTGATCGCGGATCTCGCCATTCAGGGCGCGCAGATGCTGCTGGTTCTGCTGCTGGCGCCGTTGCTCACCGGCTTCGTCCGCAAGGTGAAGGCGCGGCTGCTGCGCCGCCGCGGCGCGCCGATCGTGCAGCCTTACCGGGATCTCCTGCGGCTGCTGCGCAAGGAGGTGATCCTTGCCGAAAGCGCGTCCTGGCTCTTTCGGGTGATCCCCTACCTGATCTTCGCGGCGACTTGGGTGGCCGCTGCGCTCGTGCCGACCTTCGCGGCCGGCCTGCTGTTCAGCTGGTCCGCCGACCTGATCGCGATCATCGCCCTGCTCKGCAGCGCGCGGTTCTTTCTGGCCCTCGCAGGGATGGATGTCGGCACCAGCTTCGGCGGCATCGGCTCGAGCCGGGAGGTGATGATCGCGACGCTCGCCGAGCCTGCAATGATCATGATCGTGTTCACGCTGGCGCTCCTCGCCGGATCGACCCAGCTCTCGAACGTCGCGGGCTTCATGTTGTCCCCGTCGGTCGGCGTGCGGGTTTCGCTCGCGCTTGCGCTCGTCGCCCTCGTGATGGTGGCCATCGCCGAAAACGCGCGCATCCCGATCGATAATCCGGCGACACATCTCGAACTGACCATGGTCCACGAGGCGATGGTGCTGGAATATTCCGGGCGTCATCTCGCCATGATCGAGTTCGCGGCCTCGCTGAAGCTCCTGCTCTACATGTCGCTGATCAGCTGCGTGTTCCTGCCCTGGGGCCTGGCGCCGCCCGGTGCCAGCGCAAGCGCCCAGATCGCAGGCGTCGCGGCCTATATAGCCAAGCTTGCCCTCGGCGGCTTTCTGCTCGCCCTGTTCGAGACCACCATCGCCAAGATGCGGGTCTTCCGCGTGCCGGACTTCCTTGGAGCCGCCCTCATGCTCGGTCTGCTCGGGACCTTGCTGCTCTTCGTGTCGCGGAGCCTCTAGATGGGCAACCTGGCCTTCGATATCGCCCATTTGCTCGCTGGCGGCCTGGTGCTGGTCAGCCTGATGCTGCTGTATCAGGACCGTCTCTACGCGCTTCTCAACGTGTTCGCCCTGCAGGCGACCGTACTCGCCTTGTCGGTTGCCTGGCAGGCCTGGGTCCAGGGTGCCCCGCATCTCTACATCACCGCGATGATCGCACTTATCGTCAAAGCGATCGTGATCCCGGTCGCGCTGCATAGGATCATCGCCCGGCTCGGCATCCACCGCGAGATCGAGAACGTCGTCAGCATCGGCCCCACCATGCTGGCGGGCATCGGACTTGTCGCCCTGTCCATGGTGGTCATGCTGAAGGTGACGGCCGACGCCGACCCGCTCGCGCGGGAAGACCTGGCCTTTGCCCTATCCGTCATCTTGCTCGGCCTGCTGATGATGGTGACGCGCCGCAATGCGGTCAGTCAGGTCGTCGGCTTCATGTCGCTGGAGAACGGACTGATCCTCGCCGCGACCGGCGCCAAGGGCATGCCGTTGGTGGTCGAGATCAGCGTGGCCTTTTCCGTTCTCGTCGCCTTCATCGTCATCGGCATCTTCCTGTTTCGCATTCGCGAACGCTTCGACACCGTCGATGTCCACGCGCTCGATCGCTTCCGCGGGGACCAGCGATGAACCCGGTTCCGGTCGACGGCGTCACCCTGATCCTGGTCGTTCCCGCCGCGACGGCCGTCTTGCTCGCGCTGTTGCCAGGCTATCGCCTGTCGGCGCGGCTCAACATGCTCTCGGCCTTCCTGACCCTCCTCGCGGCGCTGTCCCTGTTCGCGTCGAAGCCCGAGCCCGGTCCCTACATCCTGGTCGACGATCTCAACATCGTCTTCGTCGTTCTMAACACTTTCGTCGGCTTCACCACCAGCGTCTTCAGCGCCAGTTACATCGCCCACGAGTTGGAGACGGAGCGGCTCACCCCGGCTCATTTGCGCTTCTACCACGCCATGTATCAGGCCCTGCTGTTCGCCATGAACCTGGCGCTGGTGGCCAATAATATCGGCCTGATGTGGGTGGCGATCGAGATGGCGACGCTCATCACGGTAATCATGGTCGGCATTTACCGCACCGACGCCGCGATCGAGGCGGCCTGGAAATACTTCATCCTCGGCAGCGTCGGCATCGCGCTCGCGCTCTTCGGGACGATCCTCGTCTATATGGCCGCCCGCCCCGTGGTCGGCGAAGGTCTCGACGGCATGGTTTGGAGCGTGCTGATCCAACGCGTCTCTACCTTCGATCCCGCGCTGCTCAACCTCGCCTTCGTTTTCCTGCTGCTCGGCTACGGCACCAAAGTGGGCCTGGCACCATTGCACGCCTGGCTGCCGGATGCCMATGCCGAGGGTCCGACGCCGATTTCAGCCGTGCTTTCCGGCCTGCTGCTCAATGTCGCGCTCTATGCCGTCCTGCGTTTCAAGCTGCTGCTCGCGGCCAATCCGKCGGCGCTGACGCCCGGACCGTTGATGGTCACGCTGGGCCTGATCTCGCTCGTGTTCGCGGGCTTCATGCTCTATCGCCGCCGCGACATCAAACGGATGTTCGCCTATTCGTCGATCGAGCACATGGGCATCATCGTGTTCGCATTCGGCATGGGCGGGCCGCTGGCCAATTTCGCAGGCCTTCTGCACATGACGATGCACAGCCTGACAAAATCGGCGATCTTTTTCGCCGTTGGCCATATTGCCCAAGCCAAGGGCACGCAGAAGATCGCCGACATCAGCGGCCTGACGGTGACCCACCCTCTCCTCGGCTGGGGCCTCGTCGTCGGTGTCGTCGCCATCGCCGGAATGCCCCCGCTCGGCATTTTCATGAGCGAGTTCCTGGTGGTCAGCTCGACCTTCGCCCGCGAGCCCTTGCTTGCGTTGCCGCTGGTCGTGGGATTGCTCGTCGCTTTCGGCGCCCTTCTGCTGCGGGTGCATGGGCTGGCATTCGGCGAGCCCACTGGCAGCAGCGAGCCGGTGCAGGCATCCTATCTGCCGATGATAGGACATCTCGGCCTCGTCCTGATGGCGGGCATCTACCTGCCGCCACCGCTCGTCGCTTGGTTCCGGCACGTCGCAAGCTTGCTCGGATAGGATGGGAGGACTGAGCGGATGCCGACGCTGCTCGACATGGTCGCGACCGGCCGCCTGATCGAAGCGCATCGACCATGCCCGCGGGTCGTGGTGAGCCAATCCCTCTGGCAGACCGTGATGTTGTGGCTTGCCCAAGGGCATTGCACCTTGCTCGGGCTTTGGGGGGAGGCCGAAGCGGTTCACATGGCCCTCCTCGACGAGGACGGAGGAAGCGTCGTTGTTGTCACGATGCCGCTGACCGAGGGACCGGTCCCCTCGGTCAGCCAGGTCCATCCTCCGGCCCTCCGCCTGGAGCGCACGCTCCGGGATCTGTTCGGGATCGAGCCGGCGGGGCTGCCGGATGCACGGCCCTGGCTCGATCATGGTCGGTGGGAGCTGCGCAAGCCATTGGCTCACCATACCGAAGCAGCCGGAGAGCCGGCAGCCTATCCATTCCTCGGCGCGGAAGGCGAAGGCTTGCATCAGATTCCGGTCGGCCCGGTGCACGCAGGCATCATCGAGCCGGGCCATTTTCGCTTCACCGCCAATGGCGAGACGGTGGTGCGGCTCGAGGAGCGGCTGGGTTACACCCACAAGGGCATCGAGTCGCTGATGGCGGGCGCCTCCATCGAACAGGCCGCGCGCCTCGCCGGCCGCACCTCGGGCGACAGCACGGTCGCCTATGCGTTCGCATTCGCCCGGGCCGTCGAAACGGCGCTTGGCGTCGACGTGCCGCCGCGCGCCGTCTGGCTGCGGGCCCTGATGGCCGAGCTCGAGCGTCTCGCCAATCATTTCGGAGATATCGGCGCGATCTGCAACGACGCCGCCTTCGCGCTCCTGCATGCCCATACCAGCGTCCTGCGCGAGCGCGTGCTGCGGACCGCGGCTGCCTGCTTCGGGCACCGCCTGATGATGGACTGCATCGTGCCCGGCGGCAGCGCTGCAGATCTCACTGCGGAGGGCGCCGGGMAAATCCGCGAATTGGCCGGTATCGCCGGGAAGGCCTTTCCGGCGCTGGTCGAGCTCTATGACAATACCGCCTCGCTTCAGGACAGGACGGTCGGAACCGGGTTTCTCAGCCCGACGCTGGCCCGGCACTATGGTTGCGGAGGCTATGTCGGTCGGGCATCCGGGCGGAACTTCGATGCCCGCCGCGACCTCGCCTATGCGCCCTATGACAGTTTGCGCTTCGATGTTCCCGTGCGCGGCGATGGCGATGTCAATGCACGGGTCTGGATCCGCATCCAGGAGGTCCTGCAGAGCCTCGCACTGATCGAGCAGATTCTCGACGCCTTACCGGCGGGCGGCGAGCTGCGCGCGCCTTTGGGAGCGACGGGCAAGCCTGCCGAGGGTCTGGCGCTGGTCGAAGGGTTCCGTGGCGATGTTCTCGCCTGGCTGCGMCTGCGGGCCGACGGGAGCGTCGACCGCTGCCATTTGCGCGATCCGTCCTGGTTCCAGTGGCCTGTGCTGGAGGCGGCGATCGAGGGCAACATCGTCGCCGATTTCCCCCTCTGCAACAAATCGTTCAACTGCTCCTATTCCGGGCACGACCTCTAGGTAGGCGCCATGCGGAAGATCCTGTTCGAAAGCCTCGTCAAGGCCCCGCTCACCGAACCCATCCGCAGCGAGGCCGACGCCGAGATCGCCGCGCTCGCAGCCCAGCTCGACCACGCCACCCGAACCAGGCTCGGCCACAGCCTGTCCATCCGGCAGGTCGATGCCGGCTCGTGCAATGGCTGCGAACTTGAGATCCATGCCCTCGGCAACGCCTTCTACGATCTGGAGCGTTTTGGATTGAGGTTCGTCGCCTCGCCGCGGCATGCCGACGTCCTGCTCGTGACCGGGCCCGTCACCAGGAACATGAGCGAAGCTCTGCTGAGGACCTACCAAGCGACTCCCGCGCCCAAATGGGTCGTGGCCGCCGGAGCCTGCGCTTGCGATGGCGGCGTCTTCGCCAGCGGCTATGCCTGCCTCGGCGGCGTCTCGGCGGTCGTTCCGGTCGACCTGCGCATTCCCGGCTGCCCGCCGACCCCGGTCGCATTGCTCAAGGGGCTGCTTGCACTCATGGTGTACGGTAAGGCAGGCGCCTCGCTGTGACGCTCGCGGCCCGCCGCCAGAGCATGCTCTAAGCTATGAGAGTCGATCACGCTGCGTTTGGACGATTTAGTCCGAACGCAGCGTGATCGAGCGTAGCCGCGGGCGCCGGATGGACCAGCTCTGGAATTCCGCGGCGATGACCGCGGGAAAGGAGTCCTCATCCAGCTCGAGCCGACGCTCCGGCGCACACATGATGACGGCGTTGCGTTCCGGTTCTCCAACGGCTTCGTCGATGATCCAGCCATTCAGATCCGGTCCTGTCAGGTCGGCCGTGATCTGATCGGGCAGCGGATTCAGGTCGTGATCGACCAGGAGATTCATCGCAATTCGCCCGGAATGCGTCAGAGCACGGCGCAACGCCTGGCAGGTCTGGCGATCGAACGCGTCCCCGAACCGAAAGTCCATGCCGCCGACATCGATCGCGATGCCGTCGAAGCAGCCAGTCGTTCCGCCGAGAAAGTCCTTGAAATCGGCTACGACGCAGCGAACCCCGGGCGGCATCCAGAAATACTCCTGCGCGAGCCTGAAGCTGAGCGGATTATGGTCGACGGTCGTGACCGTCTTTCCCTGCCGGTGCAGCATCGTCGCGAGCGTGCCGCCGGCGCATCCGAGCAACAGCACATTCGTCGCCGGCCGAAGAAAATTGCTCATCAGGTGAACATAGGTGAAACAGCTTTCGCCGCTCGGCAGGGCATGGCTTTGGAATGCGTTGCCTTCGTAGTAGCGGCGGGCCCCGGTCGCCTTGTCCTCTATGATGCAAATCGTACCATGCGCCCCGTCGAAATAGCCCAACGTCCGCATTGCCCAGTCCCGTTGCGAKGGCTCCCATTCGGATGCCCGCGAACTGCACCCGGCATCAATAGTGATGCCTCGAACATCACAAATCACCATCAGGATAGCGATCCTGATGGTGGAATGCCAATCCAGATCATTGCCAACGATGCGGCTCGGACATGTCCAGGGCCAGCGGATCGGAGGCTGCKGCCGAGATCACCCACGAGGATCGTCGGCCTTGGACGTCACGCGTCGCCTGCCGATGAAATCCGCTAGCATCGGCACTCCCGCCAGCAGCAGGAGCAGGATCGCCAACGGAATCGTCGTGACGAAACCAAGGTGATTGAAGCCGAGGGCGCCCACAACGCCACCGACGAAGAACGAACCGAGCAACGAACCGAGCAAGCGTAGCTTCGCGCGATCGGCCAGGACGCGGCCGTCAGCAGGGCCGGATGTCCTGTTCCAATAAAACAGCTTCCCCAACTCGATGCCGATATCCGTGACCACGCCCGTCATGTGCGTCGTACGCATGCGGGCGCGCGAGATCTTGGTGATGATCGCGTTCTGCAGCCCCATGATGAAGCAAAGGAGCGGCACGGCGACAAACAGGAAAAACGGCACATGGTCGCGGACACTGCCGATGAGGCCGAAGCTCAGAAGCAGCCCCGCCTCGAACAGGAGCGGGAAGGCATATTGGCCGCCGGCATGATGCCGCCGGCCCCAGTTGATCAAAACCGCCGAGCAGGCCGCGCCGATGACGAACGACAGGAAGGCGCCGATGCCGCCAAGCACGAGACCGACGCCACCCAGGGCAAGATTATCTGCCATGGACGAGATCATGCCGGACATATGAGAGGTGTACTGGCCCACGGCGAGAAAGCCGCCCGCATTCACGGCGCCAGCGACGAAACACAGCGCCAGTCCAAGCTGGGCGTCTGTTGTGTCATTGCGTTCGGAACCGACCACATCTCGCAAATGCTCGATCAATCGCGATGCCGAAGGGCGTCTTGAATCCGCTTTCAAATGAACATTCATCGACGAGCCGACGGCCCCTGCGCTCATGGAGAAAATTGGAATAAGCATATTGTGGGCCACTTCGCCAAGAAACGCGTGCCACCACTTTGTTGCGGAGCGCCCTTATTTTGGGCCCCTGCCACACCGATATGCTGTTCATTGGGAGCAGCCTCGTGCGGCACGCGTGACGCCCACGCCTCTACTCGCGCTTTGCTGCCGCGGGGGAGGATGCAATGTACCAACACATTCTGGTTCCCACAGACGGTTCGCCCTTGTCGGCCGAAGCTGTCGATCGGGCCATACAACTCGCCAAATCCCTTAAGGCTCGACTGACGTTCCTGACTGTCACGCAGCCCTTTCACGTATTCGCTGCTGCACCCGGCATGTGACCGCAACGCTGGCAGAATATCGGGAGAGCACCAAAGCGCGAGCGCAGCAATATCTCGCAGCGGCCGGCCCAGGACAAGGCCGCGACCGCGGATGTGCCCAGCGATGCTCTCCAGGTGGAGAACGAGCACCCTTATCAGGCGATTATCGACACCGCGGCCAAGCGAGGTTGCGACCTGATCGCCATGCCTCGCACGGCCGTCGCGGCATCGCCGCGATCGTGCTCGGCAGCGAGACGGTGAAGGTCCTGACCCATTCCAAGATCCCGGTGCTCGTCTATCGCTGAGGCCCGGCCTCAGCTCAAGTGTCCGCCGTCCGCGCCCTTGAGACCATTTAGGGGTTTTCGGGCAGGGAGGATTTCTGGATCATCGCAGCCATTTTGGAGCGAAGATGAGACAGAAATCCGGGCCGAAGAAAGCGCCGGCAGAGCAGGGCGTGAAGGACATTCGGCGCGCGACGTGCCGACAGTTCTCGGCCGAAGAGAAGATCGGTATCGTGCTGGAAGGCTGCGCTGGAGAGCATTGCCGAGCCGTGCCGGTGCGAGGGGATCGCCTCGTCGATGTATTGCTGGCAAGCGGCGCCAGGCGGCTTGTCGAGGACGGCCGCCCGGTTGATCGGCGCAACCGGTTGTTCCAGGTGGAAGCGGTGGCAGAGTCAGGTTTCCGGCAGCAATCCAACTTCCGCATATGGCGCACGGCCGACGGGTAGCCGAAGTGCGAGCGCAACGGCCGGGTCGGGTGGATAGCCGAAGTTCGCCAGTGCCGCGCCCCAGGACCGGATGCGCCATAGGACTAACCCGCTCTCGCGGGAGGGCGCTGCAGCGTAGTCCGCGGCGAGATTTCGCATGCGCTGCATCCGAGGATTTCGGGGTCGTTCCCCCTGATCCTTGGAGGCCTCCATGACCGATCCCGTCACCGTCAGCCCGCTGCGCCAGCGGATGATCGAGGACATGACGATCCGCCAGTTCGGCGAGCACACGCAGCGCGACTATGTCCGGCAGGTCCGCGCGTTCACGGCCTTCCTCGGCTGCTCGCCCGACCGGGCCGAGCCAGAAGATCTGCGTCGCTACCAGCTGCACCTGGCGTCGTTGGACGCGAGCTATGCCCGGATGAATCAGGCCTGCATGGCGCTGCGATTCTTTTTCCACGTCACGCTCGGCCGGGCCGGCTTCGGTGACCGCATCGCGCGGATCCCGACGCCGGAGCGGCTGCCGGTGGTGCTGAGCACCGAGGAGGTCGCGCTTCTGCTGGCCCACGCGCGCAGCCTGAAGGACCAGGCGGCGCTMAGCATCGCCTATGGCTGCGGCCTGCGCGCCTCCGAGATCGCCCACCTCAAGGTCGCCGACATCGACAGCGCCCGCATGCTGATCCGGGTCGAGCAGGGCAAGGGCCGCAAGGACCGCTATGTCATGCTGGCGCCCGACCTGCTCGATCTGCTGCGGCAATGGTGGCGGATGAAGCGGCCGCGCGGCTGGCTCTTCCCCGGTCAGCAGCCGGGCCAGCCGGTCACGACGCGCCAGCTCAACCGGGCCTGCCATGCCGCGGCCGAGGCGGCGAAGCTCGACAAGCGCGTGTCCATGCACACGCTGCGGCACAGCTTCGCGACGCATCTGCTGGAACGGAAGACCGATATCCGGGTGATCCAGGTCCTGCTCGGCCCCAGGAAGCTCGACACCACCGCTCAGGACGCTGCGCGAGGTCGAAAGCCCGCTCGCCCTGCTGGCGCCGCCGCCACCGCCGTAACGGTCCGCGCCTCATGGCGCGGCCCCCATTGGAGGTCGCGGATATCCTGAACCGGCATGGCGACGCCTTCCTCGCGCGCCATCGTCTCAGCCGCGGCCAGCTCAAGGTGATCGGGGTGATCCGGGCCTGCCGGACGGCTGCGCTCGGCGGCCATGTCATGCGCTGCGGCGCCTGCGATCACGCGACGATCGCCTACAACTCCTTGTATGGGGATTTTTCTGTCAAGCTTTCCGCATGCCTTTCTAACCTCCAGACTGTCTGGGCCTCGACCGGGCGTACTGCGAACAATTCGAGGGGAGCCTGCCATCAGGCGCAAAGCATTGCGCCGCGACCTTGTATTCGGTTGGATCCGCAACGGGTCCGGACCATGAAGCAGTCAATGGCTTCGGCAGCAAGGCTCCGAGGCGGCGGGCCCATTCTGCCGACGGCATTGGAGCCATGGAGTTGTTCGGGTCACCGCCACCTCGAATCGCTACACCTGGTTCGGCGCGACAGTCGACCTGTCACGCGAGGACCAAGCCGTGTGTTTAGGGCGTTTGTCGCAACACGACGCCCGCTGGGACTTCACCGATGGTGACCATGCGCCACAGTGCAATGAGAAGTTTGCGAGCAAGTGCCACGATCATTGTTGTTTTACGCGCGCCCTTCGGGCCATCGGTCCGCGCCCGGTACCATTGCGCAAGCGCGCTTTCCTTCTGGAATCTCAACAACCGCCACGCGAGTTGGATCAAGCCGCGGCGCAYGCGGGCATTGCCCGCTTTGGCCAATCCCTTCTCCCGTCGTCGCTTGCCACTCTCGTCGGGCGAGCCCGTAAGGCCAACGTAACGGGCCACGGCCCGTCGGTCTCGAAGGTTTCGAGACAAGACCTCCTGAACCAACATGTCCGCCGTTTCCAGGCCGACGCCGACGACGCGGGCCAACAGGCGCACCATGGCGTGTGGCCCCGCTGCCGGTGCTTGTTCCAGGCGCACGAGGCGGGCCTGTTCGATCACATCGATTTGTTCTCGCACCACCGCGAGCCGGACCATGTCGCGTCGGATCTCGTCGCGCGTGTTCGGTGGGATCGGCACGCCCTCCGGCGTGCGTAAAGCGTCGAGCCGTTGCGGCGCCTTTCGCAATGTCGGCTTGAATCCGCGGATGCCGAGCCGGGCTAGGGCCGCCTTCATCCGGTTGACGATCCGTGTGCGCTCACYGACCAGGCTTTCCCGTTCGCGGCTAGGACGCTTGGCATCCTCTTGCTCGAGGGTTGGGATCGCTACCATCCGGCAGTGCCCGCGCTCGCCGCGTAGCCATCCCAGGAACACACGCATGAGCATTGCCGTGTCCAGCCGATCGGTCTTCGCTCGGCGATGCTCGCGTGACACGGCGACGCTGGTCGAATGAACAACGTGCACCTCGATGTCGCGAGCCTGCAGCCATCGCGCCAGCCAAAACCCGTCGCGTCCCGCCTCAAAGGCGACGGTAATCTGCCAATCGTCCTGCCTGCCCGCACAGCCTCTACCCGCCAACGCTCCAGCAGCCGCAGGAGTGCGATCGGATCGGGCTCCTGCTTCTTCAGGGGTTCGCGCTCAACACCAGGAATCAAGCCAGCCACGAGCCAGCTGGCCTCGCTCAGCTCAATGACCGCTGTCAGAGTGGTATTCTGATCAAAAGGAGCAAGGGAACGGCTCAGATCACTTATTGGGGTCATGGGCACATCCATTCGTTTCTGGCAACGACGGTGGCACCATTTCACGCCTTCGCCGCTCTCCCCATAGCTTCTGCCGCAACCGCCGCTGCCCGCGCTGCCAGGGCGCGGCGGCGAAGGACTGGCTCGCGCACCGGCAGGCCGATCTGTTGCCCGTGCCCTACTACCATCTCGTCTTCACCCTGCCGGCGCCGATCGCCGCCATCGCCTTCCAGAACAAGGCCACCGTCTATGGCCTGCTGTTCAGGGCCGCGGCCGAGACGCTCACCAGCATCGCCGCTGCCCCGAAGCATCTCGGCGCCCGCATCGGCTTCACCTCAGTGCTGCACACCTGGGGATCGGCGATGACCCACCATCCCCAGCTCCACATCATCGCGCCCGGCGGCGGCCTCAGCGCCGACGGCGCGGGCTGGATCGCTTGCAGGCCCGGCTTCTTTCTGCCGTGCGCGTGCTCTCGCGGCTGTTCCGACGGCTCTTCCTCGAAGGGCTCGTTGACCTGCACGCAGCCGGGCGGCTCGCCTGCCATGGCGAGCTCGTCCCCTTTGCTGAAGCCAATGCCTTCGCCGCTCTGCTGGCGCCGCTGCGCCGCGCCGACTGGGTCGTCTACGCCAAGCGTCCCTTTGGCGGTCCCGATGCCGTCCTGGCCTATCTCGCCCGCTACACCCACCGCGTCGCCATCGCCAACAGCCGCCTCGTCGCCATGGATTGGCGCGGGGTCAGGTTCCGCTGGAAGGACTATCGCGCCCGCTCGTCCGGCAAGGCCTGGATCAGGACCATGACGCTGGCGGCGCACGAGTTCATCCGCCGCTTCCTGCTCCATGTCCTGCCCGACGGCTTCCACCGCATCCGCCACTACGGCCTGCTCGCATCCAGCCGGCGGGCCCCCACGATCGCCCACGTCCGGCAGATCATCGCGGCGCAGGCGCCGATCAGCCCCGTTGAAGCCGACAATGCAGAGGCTCGCGCCGAGCAGAACGATCCCCGCGGTGAAGACCCTCCGCCGTGCCCATGCTGCAGCGGCCGCATGATCCTCGTCGAGCGCTTCGCTCCGGGTTCTGCCCCGCACACCATCCTCGCCGTCAGGATCGACACATCATGACGACGGCTCGGGGGCTCCATCTCGACAGAACAGGGCCGGTCTCGGGCAGAGAGCGGGCGACCCTGCGCGGCCCGACGGCGCAGACAGAGCTCGCGTCCGTCCCGGATCGACCCTGCGCCCAGAAAAAAACCGGCTCCCCGCGCCCCGACCGGCGCGTCCCATGCCAGCCGGCTCCCGCGCGCAAGCCCTCAATCCAGGCCGCGCGGCGAAATCCCCATAGCACCGGCCGACGCGGGCTCCGTCGCCTTTTGCTGGGCAGCCAGACCTCCGAGGCAGTTCGGTACCCGTTCTAGTGGTCATGTAGTGCAGATGCGGCGAAGGCAGCAGGGAGCGATTGATCGTATCGGCTGAATGTCCAAACGCATTTGCACTACGCCGCGCTGCATTTCAGGTCGGGGGCCGGGAAACGTCCGCAGCCCACCCGACAAAGGCATTCGCTGTGACCGATTATCGTTTGCGCAGCGTCATGCCGATATGACGCGAGCCTGGTCCGGTCCGACGATCGCGAGACTGATCGATCCGTCTCGCGATCGGACGAAATTAGTGGATGAACTGTTCGCGCGCTCTGCGCAGCGTCTCGCCACCGACCCAAGAAAGCACGAGCCTACATGGCCGTCGCACTTCTTGCCAAGGCGCCTTGATTTTCCGATGTCGGCGCGGCCTCGGAGGCTTACCAAAGCCTAGCCTCGTCTTGTCGGCAGCATCCGATCTGTTGCTGGAGATCGTCGAACAGGCTCAATTCGAGCTGCTGCTCCACGGTTGACGCGAAGTGTGACGGGACCGTTCGCGAAGAGTGCGACAACAAGCGCCGAAGAGCCTGAAAGAAAACCGCATCGCTGCACGGTGCAGCAAGATTGTCGAGAGCGGCGAGGAAACGCTCGTAGCGTGCCCGATAGATCGCGTGCCCTGGTTTCGGCGGTAACGAGCATTCTGGCAGAGGGACCCGGATTTCGAAATGTGGCAAGGCCGCCGGAGGCGGAGTATCGGGATGGCTTTTCTCCGCCGCGAGCCCTACGGCGATTTTGTCCTTCAGATGACGGACCGTCCGGACGGAGATGCCGAGAATTCGCCCGAGCTTTTGCAAACTCAGGCGTTGGCCGCTCGACATCAGCAGGTAAAGCCCCTGCAACCAGACATGGAGCGGGACGTGGCTGTTGTGAAAGATCGTGCCGTGCTTCACCGAGAAAGGCTTTCGGCAATGATAGCATTTCCACGTGCCAATTGAACTGCTTGGCCCGCTGAGGCGTCCGAGGCGGGACCTTTCCCCACAATGCGGGCAAACCGGTCCATCGCGCCAGTTCAAGACCTCCAGAGCGCGAAAGGCGGCCCGTTCGTCGTGCAAGCGGATAGCGTCCGGCATGGCGAGCCTCTGGAGCGCGGCAGGATGTCCCTGGCTCGCCTGAGCCGAGCGGCGAACGCCGGCTCAGGCAGGCTTCATGACAGGGCCAGGCCGCAGCTTTCTGGGTACCCGTCCAGCCCGACACACACCGGGCGCCGCCCCCGGTGCAGGCATCCATGCTCTTGCAGGCGAGCGTCGACAGGCCGGGGCCGATGAGGGATTCAAACACCCATCGCGGTTGGTCACTTTGAGTTAAATCAAAATGCGCTGACTTTTGGGAGGAAGCTGAGGAGGTTGGCTGGCACCGGCTGCTCCTGATGAAGAAACCATCGTGATCGAACTTTCGAAGCAGCGCGTGGTCGCTAACAACCAGTTCTTGAAGATCCAAACCCGAGCGAGTTCCCACGCCAGGATTGTCTCCGAAACGGAGAGGCTGATCCAGCAGCGTGCAGACAACATGCTCAGGCATCACGGACTGCGGATGGCCAAGCAGGCTTCTGACAGGCAGGGAGCGCTCGCGGCGCAGGTCAGCATGAAAGGACGCCCGAGGCCCGGCTTCAAGTAGCACCGGACTACATTTGCCATCCACAACCGTAACGAGAGCCCAAGGCTGATTTTAGGCACCTTGCACCAGATCGTTTTGCTAGGTCGCGCCGCACCACCCTGCAGGCTGATATACGAAAGCCTGCCGGATCGCACGGACGAACCCGACTGGGCGCGCCGACGGTCAAACTCCGGCACTTGGCTATTGCTGCGTTCGCCTCAGTAACGCGGCGTCGTAACCGAGCATCTTTGCTCTGCCCACGAGAGCAGAATATTGCTGCGGAGTGACAACGGGGCTTCGCGTCAAGATCCAGAGATAGCGCCCAGACGGTTCGCCAACGATCGACCAGGAATAATCTGGCGCCCTGTCGAGAACCCAATAGTCGCCTTCGAATGGCCAGAAGAATGTGACCTTCAGCTTCGCACCGTTGGATCCCTCGACCACGCGGGCGGATGCTTCCGCTGTTTTCAGACCACCAGATGGATTGCCCTGCCGGCAGGAGTTGATGACAGAAACCGCCCCGTCCGCCTTGAGCGCGTATTGGGCTGAAACGGCTTCGCAGCCCTCCTGAAAACTTGCTTCATAGCGCGCCTGTTCATACCACTTGCCTAGATAGCGGGTCAGTTCGACCCGCTTGCTCGGCTGGGGCACGTTTGCGTTCCCAACTGGCCGGTTTTCCAGGGGAAGGCACGCCCCAGAGAGTGTTCCGATTCCAACGGCAAGCAGGAGCGAGAGCGGTTTCATTGCTAGTCCTCATAGGAGGGCGCTGGCCCAACGCCGGACGGATCTGGCTGTTCCGCTCCTTACCTGCTAGCAGAACGGCTTCCGGATACGCACCGTCGCCTTACCACGAAGGCCGAATGTGCCGGTCGGCACAGCACCTTCGGAGCCGCCATCAGGCTCGGCGCAGGGCCACCAAGTTCACGTCGATCCTTTGTGCGCGGAAGCCTGCCTCGCAATAGCAGAGGTAGAATTCCCACAGGCGCCGGAAAGCTTCGTCGAAGCCGAGATGAGCGATCTCGCTCCAGCGCTCCTGAAAGCGCCGGCACCACTCCTTCAGGGTCAAGGCGTAGCTTTCGCCGAAATCGAGCTGCTCGACCACGGCGAGAGCGGCAGCCTCGGCACTATTCTTCAGCACCGGGACCGACGGCAGGCTGCCTCCGGGGAAGATGTAGCGCTGGATGAAATCGGTGCCCTGCTGGTAGCTTTCGAACAACGCATCGTCGATCGTGATCGCCTGCAGGACGACGCGACCGCCGGGTTTCAATGAGCGGTTCAGGGTATCGAAGTAAGACGGCCAATAGGCGCGGCCGACTGCCTCGATCATCTCGATCGAAACGATGCGGTCGAACTGCCCGGCGATGTCGCGATAGTCCCTGAGATCGATGGTAACGCGCTCGGACAGGCCTGCATCGGCCATGCGCTTTCGTGCGGCTTCGAGCTGTGCCGGCGACAGGGTGATGGCCGTCACGCGGCAGCCCTCGCGGGCCAGCCGCTCCGCCAGCGCACCCCAGCCGCAACCGATTTCGAGGACATGCTCGCCGCCCGAGAGGTCGAGCATGGCGACGATCCGATCGAGCCGGCGCTGCTGGGCGGCCTCGAGCGTCTCGGCCGGCGTCTCGTAGAGCGCCGAGGAATACATCATGCTGGCGTCGAGCCAGCGGGCGTAGAAGTCATTGCCGAGATCGTAATGCGCCGTGATGTTGCGGCGGCTGCCGCGGCGGGTATTGGCGTTGAGCACATGCCCCAGGCGGTTGAGCAGCCGCGCCGGCCAGGTGCCCGAGACGAGCCCCCCCAATGTCGCGTCGTTGCGCGCGCCGAGCTCGATCAAGGCCGTGAGGTCCGGCGTGTGAAGGTCGCCGTCGCGATAGGCTTCGGCCAGGCCGATATCGCCGTCGAGCAGAAGGCGGCGTATCGAGCGCCAGTTGTTCAGGATCATCGTCGCCTGCGGCCCGGGCAGACCAGGCGCGCTGCAGAGCCGTTCGCCCTCCGGCGTGAAGACCGTCAGGTGGCCGATGGCGATCCGGGAGAGCACGCGGCGCAGGAACCAGCGCGACAGGCCGATACGACCTGGCAGGGCGAGCGCCTCTTCGGGCATGCGAAAATGCTGTTCCGCGTCGGGCCGGCTCATGGCTTCATCGGTCCTTTCGCATGGGTAGTCACGGCTCTGCCGAGAGTGAAGGAGTGCTCGGGCGCCTCCGGATGGGGCCGCCAGGAAATCCGCTTCGCCAGCAGGCGCAGTGCGTGCCAGTGGATGGCCGCGGTGACCTTCAGCGTGAGCAGCGGATGGGTTGCGAGCAACCGCAGCAGGGCCGCGTCGCTCAGTTCCGTTCGCTTGCCGCTCAACACGGCGGTGATCAGGCGTCCCTCGGCGTCGCTCCCCTCGATGGCGACGGAGACGCGCTCTACCGGCGAGGTGACCGTAAAGGCGTAGCGCATGTCGAGATTCATGAACGGCGAGACGTGGAAGACTTTGTCGGCCTCCTGCCTGAGCGCGCCTTCCGAGATCTCGGCAGGCGCCACATAGCTATGGATCTCGCCGAAGGTGTTGTGCACCTCGTAGACGGTCGCGCAGAGGCTGCCGTCGCGGCGGTAGCAGAAATAGGTGCTGAGCGGATTGAACGCGTAGCCGAGGA
>NZ_JBFTLD010000054.1:0-30957 GCF_056396265.1 Allobosea sp. 05T422_2
CAATACCTCGGCCAGCATCGCGGCGAAGCTCGCGACGCAGGACAAGGTCGACGCCTTCGTCGGCGGCTTCGGCAGCACCTCGGATTTTGCGCTGCTCAGCGCCGTGCAGCGCTACGAGCCGATCTTCATCCATCCAGGCTCGTCCTCCGTCCGGCTGGAGGAGACCTTCGGCAAGAACGATTGGTACCACCACGTCTACATCTGGGACTATCATCGCCAGAAGGCTGCGGTGAACTTCTTCAAGAGCATTCCGGGCGTAAAGACGCTGGCCATCGCCTATGAGGACAAGCTCTACGGCACCGACGGCGCCAAGTTCACCCAGCAATACGCCAAGGAAGCCGGCCTGGAGGTGGTGATGAACGAGCCCTTCCGTGCTGGGACGCCGGATTTCTCGCCGATCCTCAACCGGGCCAAGGGCCTCAACCCGGACATCCTCTTCCTGATCGGCTATTCCGGGGACAATCTCCAGATCGCCCGGCAGGCCTTGCAGCTCGGCATCAAGCCGAAGCTGCTCGTCACTCAGGGCGCCGGCGAGAAGCGCTCCGATTTCGGCCCAGCCGGCGACAATGTCGTCGTCGTCGATCTCTGGTCGGCCAAGCAGACGACGCCGGGCCTGGCAGAATGGGTCAAGAAAGCCGAGGCGAAGCGTGGCGGCGAAGTCGTGTCGAGCGCGGTGCAGGGCTACGTCGCCATGCAGACCTTGCGCGATGCAGCCAAGGCGGCYGGCTCCTGGGACCGGGCCAAGATCCTGGCCAATCTCGGCTCCACGACCTTCGACACGCCCTATGGCAAAGTCGCCTACACGGCCTCGGAGATGGGGGGCAAGCACCAGCTCATCACCGACGCGAGCATGATCGCCGTGCAGTACAAGCCCGACGGGGGCCAAGAGGTCGTCTGGCCGGCCGAGAAGGCCGCGGCCAAGATCACCTACCCCGCGCAATAGAACCCGGCCCAAGAGAGCCGGGCGCAAAGAGAGCCCGGCCAATGCCATCGTCCCGGCCGCCGTCGCAGGCGGCCGGCCCCGCGTCAGCAGGAATCACCCATGCCCGAGACATTTTCCGAACGCCTGAGCCGGCCCGGGCTGATCGTCGCGCCGGGCGTCTATGACCTGGTTTCGGCCAAGCTCGCCGACCAGGCCGAATTCGACGCGCTCTACATGACAGGCTTCGGCGTCGTCGCCTCCCATCTCGGCTATCCCGATGCCGGTCTGGCGACCTATACCGACATGGTCGGGCGCGTCCGCCAGATCGCCGAAGGCACCGCGACGCCGCTCATAGCCGATGGCGACACCGGCTATGGCGGCCTGCTCAATGTCGACCATACCGTTCGCGGCTACGAGGCGAGCGGCGCCCAGGCGATCCAGCTCGAAGACCAGGAATTCCCCAAGAAATGCGGCCATACTCCGAGCCGCCGGGTGATTCCGCTCGAGGATGCCGTCCGCAAGATCAAGGTCGCGGCCGATGCGCGCTCGTCGCCCGCGTTCAAGATCATCGCCCGGACCGATGCCCGCACGGCGCTCGGCCTGGACGAGGCACTGCGCCGAGGAGAGGCCTTCCTGAAGGCCGGCGCCGATATCCTGTTCATCGAATCGCCCGAAAGCGTCGAGGAAATGGAGCGGATCGGCCGGACCTTCGACGCCCCGCTGGTGGCGAACATGGTCGAGGGTGGCCGCACGCCGATCCTGAGCCGCGCGGAGTTGGAGGGGCTCGGATACAGGATCGCGATCTACCCGGTTGCCGGACTGCTCGCCGCCGCGAGCACGCTGCAGGCGGTTTTCGCGCATCTCAAGTCGACCGGCTCGACGCGAAATTGGGATGGCCAGCTCTACCCGTTCACTGAATTCGTCCACATGATCGGCTTCGAGCGCGTCTGGGCGTTCGAACGAGCGCACGCAGAAGACGGGGAGAGCTGACGTCAGAGATCGAAGCCACCGATCGCTCGCCATCTTTGCGTGCCGGATACGCCAGAACCTGACCTTGGCTCAGCGATGTCAGCTATGGGCCCCGTGCCCTCGCGGAAGGTTCTCTCCTGCCCCCTCGTCCGCGACGCGTCCCGGCGCTCGATCTGGACGGAGAGGCTGAAGTCGAGCGCGCCGGAGCAGCGGCCACTCAGGGTGATCCTCGTTTCCCCCTGGTCGTGGCTGAAGCTGCAGGTGAGGGATTGGCTGAACCCGGGGCGTTGATCCTGCGCCCAGGCTGGCGATGTCGCGGCCAGGACCAGGGCCACCGCAAACGCCTTGTCGGTCAGGGTGTGTCGCATCGGTTGTCCTCCCGTCGGACAAACGTGGGAGAGCGCCTCATGATCAGGTCGGCGTGACGGATTGTGGGGCTCGGCATCCGCGGGATGACCGCGATCCCCCACCGGACGAGCCGGCGCCTCATCTCGCCTGCACGCGACGGGCCAAACTTAGCACAGCGCTCGCCCGCCGTGCCACACATCCCTCTGCCCGGAGCGACTGAGCGCATCTTCGATCGATGCGAGGGTCACGCACGCGCTATCGCAACCCGGCGATGCCTTTCGCGTCATTGTCGACGAATAATATGCAAGGCACTATCAACACGCACTGCAGCGGGACGACGGGCCAGGATCTATCGCCCAGCCGTGCCAGCGCGCGCCGGAACAGCATTCCGGGAACCGAACGAACCAAGGGGATGACGACCGATGACGATTGGGGTGGGAGGCTCGAGCTTCGAGGCGGAACTCGCCAGGCTGAATTCGATGACGTCCGGCGTCGAGCCGATCGCGGTCGCCGAGTTCAAGGCCCGCATCGCAAAGGCGCAAGCGCTCCTGCGCGAGCAGGGGCTGCAGGCGCTCTATCTCGATACCTCGGCCAACCTGCACTATTTCACCGGCATCCAGCTCAAGCTCACCGAGCGCTTGCATGGCGCGATCATCCCGGCAGAGGGCGACATCGTCTATCTCAGCCCGGCCTTCGAGGAGCCGAAGACGCGCGAATACATGCAGTTCGGCGAGGATGTGCGCTGCTGGGAAGAGCATGAGGACCCGACCGCGCTCGTCGTCKAGACGATCCGCAGCCTCGGCTATGAGAGCGGCACCGTCGCACTCGACCCCCATACCCCCTTCTTCATCGCCGACGGATTACGCAAGGCCGGCAACCGCTACAGCTTCGCCAGCGGCGGCCCGATCGCCGCTTCCTGCCGCCAGCTGAAATCGGCAGCCGAGATCGCGCTGATCCAGCGTGCCATGGACATCACCATGGAGGTCCACCGGGCTGCGGCGCGGGTGCTGCGCGTCGGCCTGACGACGACGGAGCTGGTCGAATTCCTCGACCGCGCCCATCGCAAGCTCGGGCTGAGCTCGACCTTCGGCGCCGCGCAGTTCGGCGAAGCCACCGCCTATCCGCACGGCGTCCCCTATCCGCAGACGCTGGCGGACGGCGACATGGTGCTCATCGACACGGGGACCAGGCTCGGCGGCTATCACTCCGACATCACCCGAACCTATGTCTTCGGTGAGCCGACAGAGCGTCAGCGCGAGATCTGGAACCTGGAGAAGCGCGCACAGCTCGCCGGGTTCGGGGCGGCCGTGCTCGGCGCGCCCTGCGAGGCCGTCGACCAGGCTGCGCGCGGCGTGATCGAGGCCGCAGGCTTCGGCCCCGGCTACAAGGTGCCGGGCCTGCCCCATCGCACCGGCCACGGTCTCGGCCTCGAGATCCACGAGGAGCCTTTCATGGTCAAGGGCAGCCGGACGCCGCTGGCGGCGGGGATGTGCTTCTCGGTCGAGCCGATGATGTGCATCTACGGCGAATTCGGCGTTCGCCTCGAGGACATCGCCTATATGGCGGAAGGCGGTGCGCGCTGGTTCACGCAGCCGGCCCACAGCGTCGACGATCCCTTCGGCTACGAAGCCTGAGCCTCTCGCGGCAAGGCAAGTCGCAGCAAGGGACGCGCCTGCGCTCCTGCGACCCAGGGTTCAGCCTGGGTCGCAGAAGTAGTAGAAGAAGAGCCTGCCCACCGGGCGGGCATATGTCGATAAATCCTCGCGAGCGGGACCCAGGCCCTCGACACCAGCCGAAGCATYGGCCCGCCTGCGAATATGTGGGCCGCTCAGGGCAGCGCGGCGATTGTGGCGGTCACCTCGCCGCCACCGCGGCGCAAGGTGTTGAAGATCGGGCATTGATCGAGAAGGTGGCCGAGCAGCTTGGGCGCCTCGGCCGCAGACACCCCCGTGACCGAAATGGCGACATGGATCGCCGAGAAGCGCGTCTCGTCCTGCTCGTCGCGCGTCGCATCCACCGCTGCGGAGATCGCCTGGAAGGCGATGCCATGCTCCAGCGCATCACTTTCGGCGCTGGCGAGAGCGCAGGACCCCAAGGCCGCGACCAAAAGCTCGATCGGCCCCGGCGCGACCGAAGGGATCTGCCGGACCATGGCTGAATCGGACAGCAGGACCTTGCCGTGCCCCTCGATCACATAGCGACCGGGCGCCCCGGAGGTGGAGGCCGTGACGCTGTATCGTCCGCTCATCGCTTGGTGTCCTGCTGTTCGACTGGGCTGGACGGGCACACTAGCCGCCCAAGCTTTGATGCATAAGAGTTTACGACGTCGAATTTTGAAAAAAGAAATAACTTTCGGAACGACCGCTATCTAGGGATTTAATTTCTGGACGTGCCCGCATAATCGCCAATTCAATTTCGTTGACGTTCAATCACTCCGCTCGATATCATTCAACATGATCGCGATCGACCTCCTATAGAAGCAAGTCTATCTCGATTACGCTCGATCACTAGCTAGAACTATTCTATTCACTGACCACAAATCTATCGCGACGCCGCGTCGCGACAGATCCCCCCTTCCCCACCACCGCCCTCCTGCCGACGTCTCGGAACTCTTCCGAGCGCGTCCGCATGGCCAGATATCGGCCGCCCCAGGCTCCAAGAACGGTTCCATGATGAAGAAGCGCTTTTCCCTTTCGCTCGCCGCCCTGGCTTTCGGCACGGCCCTCTCGCTAGCCGCCCCGGGTTTCGCGCAAACCCTGACGATCGGCGTTCGCGCCGGCCCGGAATCGGTCGATCCGCATTTCACCTCGACGGGGACGCATGCCGAGACCTTGAAGCATGTCTTCGACACCTTGGTCTGGGCGGGCGACGAGCTTCAGCTCGAGCCCCGGCTCGCGCTGAGCTGGAAACCGGTCGGGGAAACCGCCTGGGAATTCAAGCTGCGCCAGGGCGTCGTCTTCCATGACGGCAGCGCCTTCACGGCCGAGGACGTCAAGTTCTCGATCGAGCGTTCGCGCCAGATCAAGGGACCGAGCCCCGTCTMCGTCTATGTCCGCCGCGTCAAGGAGGTGACGATCATCGATCCCTATACGCTGCGGGTCGAGACCGACGGCCCGGCGCCGACGCTGCCCAACGACTTCGTGCGCCTCTTCATCGTTTCGTCCAAGGCCGCCAAGGAGCTGCTGACGGCGGAGGCGGCGAATCCCGCCTTCAACTCCGGCAAGGCCGCGATCGGGACCGGGCCCTACAAATTCGTCTCGTGGACGCCGCGCTCCGAGCTGGTCCTGGAGCGGTTTGACGGTTTCTGGGGCGAGAAGGAGCCCTGGCAGCGCGTGGTGCGCAAGGAGATTCCAAACGATGCCTCGCGGGTCGCGCAACTCAAGGCGGGCCAGGTCGACCTGATCGCCCGCGCGCCCCTCTCGGACGTGACCTCGCTTGGCCGCGATCCCAAGCTCGCCGTGACAAAGACGGACACGATCTATCTGTTCAATGTCGACTTCGATTTCCGCGAGAAGAGCCCTCAGGTCTTCGCCAGGGACGGYTCGCCCTTGCCGAAGAACCCCTTCCTCGATCCGCGCGTCCGGGAAGCCTTCGATCTCGCGATCGATCGCCAGGCCCTGGCCGAGATCGCCATGGAAGGTTTTGGCAAACCCGTCGGCCAGCTCGTGACACCCAATATCTTCGGGTTCAATCGCGATCTGCCRATCACTAGGCCCGATGCCGCACGCGCAAGGCAGCTGCTCGGAGAGGCCGGGTTTCCCAACGGCTTCAGGGTGACGCTGAGCTTCACCACCGACCGACTGCCGGGTGACAAAGAGGTCGGCGCCGCCGTCGTCCAGATGCTTGCCAGGATCGGCATCGATGCCGTCTCCAATGGGCAGCCGACGACGATCCTGTTCCCGGCACGGCAGCGCGGCGAGTATTCGCTGACCCTCTACGGCTGGAGCACCTCCACGGGGGAAGCGCACTACACGCTGGCGGCCCTGACCCACACCGCCGATATCGCGCGCCGACTGGGCGGCTACAATGTCACCGGATACAGCAATGCCGAACTGGACAGGCTGATCGACGCCGCCGGGGTCGAACTCGACGAGGCGAAGCGGCGCAACCTGCTCGAGCAGGCCGGAGCGCTGATCGGCAAGGACCGGCCGCGCCTGCCGCTGGTGCTGATCGGCACGGCATGGGCCTCGCAGAAGGCCAAGGTGACGATCAAGCCGCGCGTCGACGAAGACACGCTGGCGATGAATATCCGCCCGAGCAGGACGAACTGATGCGCTGACATCGGCGACGGCCATTCGACACCCGGGCGGCCGGCCCTGCAACGGGCCGCCCGGGCTCTTACGTCGACGCAGCGTCGACCCGTGGCGACGGCTCCGCGCCTCTTTTGAGCTCTCCCGCGTCGCGTGGACGCCTGGGTCTCAAGCGCTGAGGCCGCTCCACGCGGGAATTCCGTTCATCAGCCGGGACTTCTAGTCATCACGGTTGTCGGAGCATGTGTAGCCGACAAAGCACGATCTCGAATTCTGGGTCCTGACCCAGGCGGGCGTGAGATACATGTCCTCCGCACAGAACGCGGAATCCTTGACGTAGCGATTGAAGATGTTGGGGCCCGAATTGAGAATGGCGGAGCCCTTCGACTGGACCAGGGCTTTGGCCTCGGCACACTGCATTGTCCGTAGGTTTGGGCCCTCCTGCGCAAGTGCCATCGTGGCAAGAAGCGATGTGCCCAGCGCAAGGGTGAGGGTCTTGGCGCAGCGGCTGGCAGTGACAAGTGGCTTCATGGCTGTTTGCTCCCTATCGCGTCGTGAGAAACGTCGTAGTCGCCTCCTGTGGGCGGACGCCTGCATTGACGGGGCAATGCCGGCGCCGAAGCGTCGTCATCTGGTGCATCTTCGCGCACCATGCCGGCAGCAGGCTCGCATGACCTGCGGTGGCACTCCTACGTTGACACCCGTTTCGGGTGTCGGGCTACTCACGCATCGGTGAGGTTCGCAATCCCCGCGTGTTATCTCCGATCGCGCAAACGGCGTGAGGGTGACGGCGCGCCTGCCACTGGCGCTGATCGGCGCGGCATCGGCCTCGCGGAAGGCCAAGGTGACGATCCGGCCGCGCGTCGACGATGGCGGAGAAAGCTATCCTCGACGGCACCTGGAAGCCTCCGATTATCGCGAAAGTGWAGTGAACGGAAAATCCGGCCAGTCACCGCAAGCTTGAGTTCAGAAAGTAATCATCTGGCCGATTGCGATCCGTGCGATGGCAGGCCGGAGCTACCTTCAATTTCTCATGTCCGCCTTTGGCTCCCAGCCAAATCTCAGCTTTCCACCCATGTGTGCCATTGGAGCGGGGAGGTGGCTCTCCGGGAAGCGGACGCCGAACTCACTTGCGGCCAGAGGTGCCTTCCTATGCTCCGAAAATCGACGGCCGCGAACGGCGGGCGGTTCGGTCGATGGCGTGCGCCACGGTACTGAAGAACTGCGCGGGCAGATCGTGTCCCATCCCATCGATCAGCATCATCTCCGCATCCGGGATTGACGCCGCGGTATCCTGACCGCAGCCGGGGTGAACGAGAGGATCGTTCGTCCCRTGAATGACGAGGGTCGGCGCCTTGATCGTAGCCAGTTGTGACCGGCGGTCACCGGCCAGCGCAATTGCCGCAAATTGGCGCCCGAACCCGCCTGGTACACGACCTCGCCGAACCTCCTCCCGGAGGAGAGCACGGCAAGCCTCTTCGTCGAACGAATAAGCGGTGCCAGCGACGCGCCGGGCGAAGGCGACGCCGTGATCAAGGAAGCCCGCCTCGTCCAAGACTGGATCGGGTGCGGGCCGCATCATCATTGTCATGGCGTCTGGTTCTGCCGACGGCAGGGCCGGGTTTCCCGTCGCCGACATGATCGAGGTGAGCGACAGAACACGGGACGGGTACTCGCTCGCCATCATCTGAGCGATCATCCCGCCCATCGAGCGCCCAACAACATGGGCCTGCGGGATGGAGAGGGCATCAAGCAGGCCGATTGCATCCGCGGCCATGTCGGCAAGTGTGTAGGTCACAGGTGGCCGCTGTCCCGCCATGAGGAGAGACACCAGCGTTCCGACATCTACGGTTCCATGCTGGGCGAAGGAGGTTGAACGCCCGGCATCCCGATTGTCGAACCGGATGACGCGGTAACCCAGCGCGGCCAGTTCCCGGCAAAAGGGTTCAGCCCAGCGGATCATCTGCGTCCMCAGTCCGGAGATGAGCAGGATGGCCTCCGCCGCTTCCTCACCGAAGCTGTCATAGGCCAGGGTGATGCCGTTACTGTTCAGGTTCTTCATCATCGTCCGCTTCCAGCCGTCAAATCCGGGTAGCCTGAAGTTTGTCTGCCCAGTGCGTGAGGCGCTCTTGCAGCAGGCGAGCGCGAACATAGTCGCTCTCTTCTTCCTCAAGACGCTCGATGATCTCGAACGTGAATGCCTCCGGTCCTTCGGCGCGCCACGCGTCCTGGAGGGAACGATGCGTGTTGTTTCCGAGCTGGAGGGTGAACCAAAGCCGGTTCTGGATCGTGGACAAGTCAGGAGCTTGTCCCACCCAGACCGCACCTGTGGGTATGCAGCGAACGGCGTAGATGCCGGTCGCGATCTCTCGTTTCCGATAGGCCGCTACGGCTGCCTTCCGATCTTCGCGTTTCATGACGTGAGCGCCTCCTGACGGCGGCGACAGCTAGCCGAAGCAGTTTGAGAAAGCAATATTACCCGGACAATATTGACGTGCGCCTTTTGGCCGGGTAATAACTCGCAGTGGAGGATCCTATGTCCGATTACCTGTCCAAGATTTGCACCGCTTTCGTCGGCACGGAGCAGCTAGCGGCTGGATCTCTGATTGACGTGGCCTTGGCGATCAAGGCCGCTGAAGGCGACCGCGCTGACGCGTCCATTCTCGTCTTCGACGATGCTACGGGCTCCGTCGTGGATCTCGACCTGCGAGGCACAACCGCCGAAGTCGTGGTCCGTCTCAGCGAGCGGGGGAAGCGAAAGACAGCGGCGGCCAGGACGCAAACGGCTTCGGACACCGATGCAGAGCCTCGCGGGCGTGGGCGGCCGAAACTAGGCGTCGTCGCCCGAGAGGTCACACTGCTTCCCCGACACTGGGAATGGCTCTCCGCGCAGCCCGGCGGGACATCACAGGTTTTACGGCGCCTCGTAGACGAGGCTCGCCGATCCGATGGCGGCCAGACCCAAGCCAAGGCCGCGCGCGAAGCCGCCTACCGCTTTCTCAACGCATTGGCCGGTGACCTTCCTGGCTTCGAGGATGCTATCCGGTCCTTGTTCGCGGGCGAGGATCGGGACTTTGCCGACCGCATGAACGCTTGGCCGCCGGACGTAAGACGCCATGCTTTGAAGCTGGCGACTGGATCATGTCCGCTTCGCGCCCCTCAGGAAGCGGATCCAACAATCCGCTAACCACCCTCCTGCGACCTTCGGAACGTCAGCTAATCCGCATAGTCCCTGGCGTCCTTCCGCCCGCCGCAAGGACGATCGTGGCCGGGTACAAAACGTCAGATTCTATCCACCAGATCATCGGACCGGATATCGTATCCGGTCCGGTGATCTAACCTTCTGTGTTTGCATCGGCTTTTCCGAAAACCGCAATCCACTTTTCGGGCCGATGCCTTAGCGATGACGATCCGCCCGATCTGGACGAGCTGATGCGCTGAGATCAGCGACGGCCGCGGTGCGCGCCGGCCTCCGCTTGTGAACGCGGCAAGGGCTTGGCCAGGCTGGAAGCAACGCGAACCTCACGGCCTGACGGCGCCGCACGCCGTCGATCGCGTCCAGACTCATCCGGCGGTTGCCTCGGGGGCAGCCGCCCCCGGGCGCACCTCCCTTTCCGGGGATCACGCGGCCCACCACGGTGGAGCTCTCTGTCTAAAATAAAATACGGAAAATCTTATTGCGATATTCRTGTGCGCGAATAAGCTCGGGAAAACGAGGGAGAGCGCGATGAGAGATGAGCAGGATGCCGCAGAGGCACCTGAGCGTTCCGAAAGCGAAGAGGACAATCGGGCGCGCATGCTTGCCAGCCCGATGTTCGTCGGCTCGTTGCAGCGCGGCTTCGCGGTGCTGGAGGCCTTCACTCCCGATCAGCGCGAGATGGGCATCACCGAGATCGCAGCCGCGACCGGTCTCGACAAAAGCGCAGCGCAGCGCTTCACGTTCTCGCTCTATGCGCTTGGTTATCTCGAGAGGAATCCGGCGACCCGCAAATACAGTCTGTCGCGGCGCGCGCTTGGGTTCGCCTATGCCTATCTGCGCAGCGATCCGCTGGTCGAGGTGGCGACCCCCTATCTCGCCGACCTCCGCCAGAACTGTCAGCAGCGGGTCGATCTCAGCGTTCTCGACGGCACCGACATTCTCTACGTCGTGCGTCTGCAAAGCCAGCGGGAGGCGTTCGGCGCAACCTTGGTCGGCCGCCGCATCCCCGCCTTCTGCGCGTCCGGCGGCCGGGCCATGCTGTCGCGCCTGCCGGAGACGGAAGCCCTGGCTCTGGTCGAACGCAGCAACCGCAGGCAGCTGACGCCCTATACCGTCACCGATGTCGATCAGATCATGGCTGCGATCGACCGCGCCCGGACGGATGGGTTCGCGATCTCCGTGCAGGAAACCCTGGTGGGCGAAATCGTGGTCTCGGCACCCGTGGTCGATATGCGCGGCTTGCCGCGGGCTGCGGTTCACATCGCCATGTCCTATGCCGAATACGACGAGAGCACGGTGCGCGAGCGGTTCGCACCGCTGGCTGTCGCGACTGCGCGCCTGATCGCCGGTGGTGGCTACTAGCGATGAGCGGCTACCCACCCACTCATTACGCGGCGACGCGAACCGACGACGCGCGCTGGCCGGGGCTGGACGGAGATCACGAGACTGAGACCTGCATTGTCGGCGGCGGCCTTGCCGGCGTCGCAGCCGCGCTGGCGCTGGCCGAGCGCGGGCGGTCCGTCATCCTGCTGGAGGCGCACCGCATCGGCTGGGGCGCATCGGGACGCAATGGCGGTCTTGCCACGCGCGGCTATCCGATTGCGATGCCGGCCCTGGCCGATCGCCTCGGCATCGACGAAGCCTGGGCGCTCTGGCGGCTGAGCAGCGAGGCGCTCGCCATCGTTCGTCGCCGGGCCGAAGCGCTCGGTCCGACGGTGCTCGTCGGCCACGGCGCCCTGCGGTGCCGGATGGCGGAACACCCGGACAGCCTGGGCTTCTATGTCTCAGCCATGAACGAGCGCTTCAATGCGGGCCTCGTTCATCTGCCGGCGGCCCAGCTCGGCGCGATGCTCGCGACCGATCGCTATGCCGACGGTTATCTCAATCCCTCGTCGCTTCAGCTGCATCCGCTGAATCTGGCGCGTGGCATGGCAACCGCTGCGGCGCAGCACGGTGCACACCTGCACGAAGGCGCCGCCGTCGTCTCGCTGAAGCGCCGGGGCACGGCCTGGACCGTCACGACGAAGGTCGGCGCCGTCTCCGCCCGTCATGTCGTGCTTGCCGGTGGCGCGCATCTCGGCCTGCTCCACAGGCGCCTGGGACTTGCGACGGTGCCGGTCGCGAGTTTCGTGATGACGACGGAGCCCGCACCCGAGCGCATCAGGCAGGCGATCGCGACCGACGCCGCCGTCTCGGATACGCGCGTCGCCACTGATTATTATCGCGTCCTGCCCGACGGACGGCTGCTCTGGGGCGGGCGGGCGAGCGCGCTTGAACCCAACGCGGCGCGGCTGGCGCGGCTGCTGCGTGGCGACATGGCGCGGATCTATCCGCAACTCGCCGATCTGAAGGTCGAGATGGCGTGGGGCGGCCTGATGCCGATCGCCCGGCACCGCATGCCGGTGATCGGCCCCCTGGAACAAGGACTATGGGCTGCCGCCTGTTTTGGCGGCCTGGGCCTGGTGAACACCACGCTCGCCGGCGAGCTGATCGCCGGCGCCATCGCCGACGGTGACGACCGCCACCGGCATTTCGCGCCATTCGGGCTGCCTTTCGCTGCAGGCTCGGCTGGCCGGGCCGCATTCCAGTTCATCTATTGGCGCCATCAGCTCGGCGACCAGTTCCAGCAGATGCGGCGGCGAGCATCGCGGCCGGCAAAGGAAACCCCATGACCGATGCAGCCGTCGCCATCTCGTCGGTACGCAAGACCTTCGCCGGCGCCAGTCAGCCTGCGCTGGGCGGCGTCTCGCTCGATATCCTGAAGAACGAGTTCTTCACGCTTCTGGGYCCGTCGGGCTGCGGCAAGACAACCCTGCTGCGCATGATCGCCGGATTCGAAAATCCGGATTCGGGCGCGATCCTGCTCGATGGCACGGCAATGGAGCGCACGCCGCCGAACCGCCGGCCGGTCAATACGGTTTTCCAGAGCTACGCCCTGTTTCCCCATATGAGCGTGGCGCAGAACATCGCCTTCGCGCTCGAGATGCTCGGCCGGCCGCGCGAGGCCATTCGGGCGCGCGTTACCGAGATGATGCGCCTGCTGCGCCTCGACGGCCTGGGCGACCGCCGGCCCGCCCAGCTCTCGGGCGGACAGCAGCAGCGTGTCGCCCTCGGGCGGGCGCTGGCGCCTGAACCGAAAGTGCTGTTGCTGGACGAGCCGCTGTCGGCGCTCGATCTCAAGCTGCGCAAGGAGATGCAGATCGAGCTCAAACGGCTTCAGACCGAAACCGGCATCACCTTCGTCTTCGTCACCCATGACCAGGAGGAAGCGCTGACGATGTCCGACCGCGTCGCCGTGATGCGCGGCGGCGCCGTCATGCAGATCGGGCGACCAGCCGATATCTACGAGCGCCCGGCCAATCTCTTCGTTGCCGAGTTCATTGGCGAGGCCAATCTCCTGCCTGCGATATGCGTCGATCGAAGCGGGGATGGCGGGAGCTTCCGCCTGGCTGGCGCGTCAGACGATGATGGCCCGATCGCCGTCGCCGATGCCGGCCTCCTTGCGCCGGGCGAGAAGGCGATGCTCGTCGTGCGCCCCGAACGCGTCGCCGTCGTGCCGGCGCAGACATCGCGCTTGCGCGGTCAGGCCCGCCAGGCCGTCTATCGTGGCAGCGATCTGATGCTGCATGCGTCTCTGCCGGGCGGGGCCCTGTTGCGGGCCCGCCTGCCGGGAGATGCCGATGTCACGGCCCTGATCGGGCAGGTCAGCGGCTTTGCCTTTCCGAGCGATGCCGTCAGGGCCTTTGCGGCATGAACGAGCTCCGCTCCCGCGATATCGCACTCACCGCGCCGGCCGCGCTGTTCCTCGTGGCCTTCATGGTCGCGCCGCTTCTGCTGATGGTCTACGTCTCGACGCTGGAGCGCGCACCCTTCGGCGGCGTGCTCTGGGGCAGCCATACCGCTGTCGCCTACGAGAAGCTGCTGCTCGAGCGCGATCTGCTCGGCGCGCTCTCCTTCAACAGCGACTATATCGCGATCTTCGGCCGCTCATTCCGTCTCGCGGCGATCACCACGGTGCTGACGCTCGCCATCGGCCTGCCGACTGCGCTCTACATGACCACGCTGTCGCCGCGCCGCGCCGCCATCATCCTGTTTCTGGTGACGGTGCCGTTCTGGACCAATCTCCTGGTGCGCAACTTCGCCTGGATCCTGATCCTGCGGAATGGCGGCCAGCTCGACAGCCTGCTGCTATGGCTCGGGATCACGAGCCAGCCGCTCGACATCCTCTACACGCCATGGGCCACCGGGATCGGCCTGACCTACTCGTTCCTGCCCTTCATGATCCTGCCCGTCTATGTGGCGCTGGAGCGGATCGACCGGCGGCTGATCGAAGCGGCCTTCGATCTCGGCGCCGACCGGATCCGCGTCCTCACCCGCGTCGTGCTGCCCTTGGCGATGCCGGGCATCGTCGCGGGCGCGGTTCTCGTCTTCGTGCCCTGTCTCGGCGCCTATGTCAGCCCGGAGCTGCTCGGCGGCGGCAAGTCGCTGATGATCGGCAATCTCGTGCAGGCCCAGTTCGGCGCGTCGCGCAACTGGCCGTTCGGAGCGGCGCTGGCGCTGGTGCTCGTGCTCATCCTGCTCTTGTCGCTGGCGCTGCTCGCGCTGGTGCGGCGGCGTGCGGAGCGCCTGTCATGATGCGCGACCAGAGCCTGCTGCGCATTCCCGGCGCCAGCGTCATCGCCGCGCTGGCGCTCGTCTTCCTGTATCTGCCGATCGTGACGCTCGTCGCCTTGTCGTTCAATGCCAGCGACCTGACGACGATCTGGACCGGCTTCAGCGTCAGATGGTACGCGGCGGTCCTCGACAATGGCGACATGCTGCGCGCGGCCAAGAACTCGCTGATCACGGCGAGCATTGCCACGGTGCTGGCGACGGCGGCGGCGACCGCCGCAACGCTTGGCGTCGCGCGCACGCGTTCGGCCTATCGCGGTGTCGTCGAAGGCTTGCTCGGACTGCCGCTGCTGGTCCCCGAAATCGTCACGGCGGTGGCGCTGCTGCTGCTCTTCGTGCTGATCGGGGCGCCGCTCGGCCTGCTCTCGGTCATCCTTGCGCACACCGTGTTCTGCATCCCCTTCGCCTATTATCCGATCCGCTCTCGCCTTGCGGGCCTCGACCCCGCTCTGATCGAGGCCGCGAGCGATCTCTACGCCTCGGCATGGCAGCGGTTCCTGCGCATCGAGCTGCCATTGCTCGGCCCCGGCATTCTCGCCGGCGCGCTGCTCGCCTTCATCAGCTCGCTGGGTGATTTCGTCATCACCTATTTCGTCGCCGGTCCCGGCGCCACGACGCTGCCCGTCTACATCTTCGGCATGATCCGCATCGGCGTCACGCCCGAAGTCAACGCACTCTCGGCGATCCTGCTTCTCACCTCGATCGCCGTGATCGGCGTCGCCTTCCTGCTCGGACGGCGGCCCGCCAGTCAACACAACGGAGGATAAGCGTCTTGAAACATTATTTCCGTCTTGCCATGGCGGCCCTGGCGATCGCCAGCGCACCAGGTATCGCGCTGGCCCAGTCCAAGCAGCTGCTGCTGTACAGCTGGGCGAATTATGTGCCGCCGGATCTGCTCAAGCGCTTCGAAGCCGAGACCGGCGTCAAGGTCAGCGTCGACGTCTATGACAGCAACGACACCATGCTGGCCAAGCTGCAGGCGGGCGGCGGCGGCTACGATATCGTCGTGCCGACCAATTCCGTGCTCGCCACCATGATCCGCTCCAACCTGCTGCAGAAGGTCGATGCGGCGAAGCTCGCGAATTTTGGAAATGTGAAGGCGCCGCATGATCGCCCCGATGCCGATCCGGGCCGCGAATACTCCGTTCCCTATCTCTGGGGCTCGACCGGCTTCACCTATGATTCCGCCAAGGTTCCCGGCGGCAAGCTGGCGGAGAGCTGGAAGGAATTCTTCGAACCGCGCCCCGAACTCGTCGGCAAGATCGCCGCGCTGAATGATCAGGGCGAAATGTTCAGCGCCGCGGCGATCTATCTCGGCCTCGATACCTGCACCGAGAACCCCGCCGATGCCCAGCGCATCCTGGAGCTTCTGGCGAAGCAGAAGCCGAGCGTGAAGATCTATTCCTCGACCGGCACGATCGATCGTGTCGCAGCCGGTGAGGTCGCGCTGCATCAGCAATGGAACGGAGCCTCGCACCGCGCCCGGGCCAAATTGCCGACTGCGGTCTTCGTCTATCCGACCGAGGGGATGAACCTGTGGGGCGACAATTTCGCCGTGCCGAAGGGCGCTGCGAACCCGGAGAACGCCAAGCTGTTCCTGAACTGGATGATGGACCCACGGAACGCCGCCGAAGCCTCGAATTTCAGCGGTTACAACAACGCCATCAAAGGTTCGGATGCGTTCATGACGGCCGAGCTKCGCGACAATCCCGCCATCAACCCGCCCGAAGCGTTGATGACGCGTTTCCGGCCGGTGAAGGATTGCTCACTCAAGGCGCGCGAGCTGCGCGACGGCGTCTGGACGCGCCTGCGCCGCTGACAGAGGACGGAGAGGCGTGCCGAAGGCCGCCTCTCCGCTTTCTTCGCTCCCACCAGGCTCGCCACCGAACAGCCTCGGGATTCMGCGCCCCCAGCCGACGAGGCGTCGCTCGTGCCCTGCGTCGCGCAGCTGACCGCTGAGGCTACGTCTCATCGCGCCCAGGCAGGTTGTTGCTCGAGCCCCTATTGTGTTGCGGCCGAACTTGGCCTTTTCTTCCTGAAGCTCGCCCAGTCATCCATTCCTACCTTCCATAATCTGCCGATCGAATCCGGAGGCCGGCAAAAGGTCTCAAACCGGATTGCCTTTGAAAGTGGAGAAGCCCGATGTTGAAGCAAATGAGCTTGGTCCTTGCAGTCTCGCTGGCGGTGGGGGTTGCGGGCTGCGCGACCGGTCCGACCGTGACAAGCCAGACAGTCATCGTCGCCGGCGTCGGCCCGGTGGAAGTCGAGCAGCTTGATGTCGAGGTTGCCGAGGTGAATCCCGCCGAGCGCATGGTGATCGTCCGGCAGGGCCGCCAGACCTGGCCCGTCGCGGTGCCGTCCGTGTTCGGCGATCTGCAGAATATCAACGCCGGTGACAACGTCCGGATCCGACGCGTCGAGGGCGTGATCCTTGGTGCCAAGCGCGCTCGGAAAGGCGCCAAGCCGACAATCGTCTATACCGAGGCGGTCAGCAGCCCCAGCTTCCAGAACCTGCCGGACAAGTTCATCGTGCGGACACTGACCGTAACCGCGAGGTTCGAGAGTTTCGATCCGGCGACAGGCGTCGTGAACTATGTCGGGCCGCTTGGACCGCGGACGCGTGAAGTCACGGATCCCGGCATTCAAGACGCGATCAGGCGCCTGAGGCGTGGCGATATGGTGGAGCTTACCTTCGCTGAAGGCTTCCACTTCCAGAAGAACTGAGCCCGTCGGCTCACCGCCGCCTGCCTATGCCAGGTGCGAGTTCCCCTCCGGAAGGAGGCGAGCATCGCGCCTGGTCGCAGCCGGGGCGCCACTCCTGCGACCAGGATGTCCTCAGCGAGGACGGGATGCATCCAGCCTTCGAGAGCGGGCCAACCTCCCGACCTCCGGTGACGGCGCCAGACCCATCAGGCACGGACGCTGCCTCACCGTCCACGCCGCTCCCGCACAGCCTTGCCCTCTACCATGTCACGCGCAGCCCGGCCGTCGCGGAGTGGGCGGTGACATCGCTGTTCAGACTGGCGTCGTAATCGGCGAACAGGGTCAGGTTGCGGTCGATCTGGAGCGAGAGGCCGGCGCCGATGACCGCGCTGTCGCGCGCGATCCGGGCACCCTGCACCGGGAAGCCTGCGGTCGGGGCGCCGATGAAGGACGCGTTCAGCACCATCGTGTCGTCGAGGAATTCATGCTGCCAGCGCCCGCGCGCCTCGACCGCGAGGCGGCCGGAGCCGATGTCGAAGCTCTTCGCCAGACGCAGGCCAAGGCTGCCGAGCAGGCTTTGCGCCGATTGCGACCGGGTCGTCAGGCCAATGCTGCCCGCGCCGGTCTCGCTGAAGCCGTCCTGGTGCAGATAGGTGTAGCGCAGTCCGGCCAGCGGCTCGATCTTAGACCAGCCGAGATCGATGCCATAGCTGGCCGCCAGCGCGCCGCTGAGGCGGTCGCCATCGTACGCGGCGCGGGCCTGGCGCGACAGGCCACCGAAGGCGATGCTGCGCTCGCTGTCGAAGCCGAGGCGGGCATAACCCAGGATGCCGTCGAAGCGCAGCGGGCCGCTGGCATAGCCGCCGTACAGCGCGCCCTCATAGGCCGTGACGCTGCCATTGCCGCCAAAATTGCGGAAATCGCCATCTGTGCTGGAATAGCCGACGCTGACGCCGGCCAGGAACGCGGGCGTGAACTGCCGGTCGACGCCGGCGATCGCGCCGCCGCCCCGATACGTGCCGCCGCCCGCATTCGCGTCGCCGCCAAGCTTGCCGAACAGGCCGTAGCCACGCAGCCAGGCGCTGCTCTGCGGCGCGACCGGGGCGGCCGGGAGCTGCCTCAGCATCGCCGCCAGCGGGTTGTTGGTCGCGCCCGGCGCATAGGCCATCGCCGAACTCCACTCGCCGCTGGGCCCGGTCTGGCCGGCGCGCAGCGCAGTCAGGCGCCGCTCGATCATTCCTGCAAAGGGCAGGAAGCCGCCGAGCGCCAGCGTGCCGAGATTGGCCTGCGTCTCGCCAGACAGCGCGGCCAGAGCGCGCTGCGCGCCGGCGCGCGTGCCGGCCGCCTGCAGTAGCCCCGCCACCTCGCGCAGGTCGCGGTCCGCGCCGGCGAGCCCGCGCTCCAACCCGCTGCCAGCCGCGCACTGGTTGGCTGAGGCGCAGACCTCCGGCGTGTCGAACGGCAACGTGCGGATGTCGAGATAGGCGACGCGGGGCTCATAGTGCAGGCTCGCCCGAATGAAGGCGGCCGTGCCGTCGCCGGCCGGCCCCTCGACACCGTCGAAGCGGCCGCTGATCCCCTGACCGGCGCTCAGCACGGGCGCGGTCAGGGAGCGCGGCAGAAGCCGGTTCTCGGCGGTGAAGGCGACGCGGCCKGCGAGGCCCGCCGAGCCGGCGACGGCGAGATGGTTGAGGCCCCCTGCGCCGTCGATCTGCTGGACCAGCGCGCCCTCGGGCCGCTGCACATAGTTGCCGTTGACCGTCAGCATGCCGACGCCATAGGCATCGCCCGCCCAGACGGCGCCGGCATTCTCGACGGAGCCGTTGATCACGCCGGTGCCGGCCAGCACGCCGAACCCGCTGACCGTGGTCGGGGAGGCAATGCTGCCCATCACCGAGAGGAAGCCGCCCTCGACGCGTGTTGCCCCGGCATAGGAGCTGTGCCCCGACAGCACGAGTTCGCCGCCGCCGCGCTTGACCAGGCCCCCTGCCCCGACGATGTCGTTCTCGAAGAATGCGACACCCCCTGGCTGCTCGATGACGAAGTCGCCCCAGTCGAAGCGGCCGGGACCGAGCACCGCCTTGCCGACGTCGAGCAACCCGTAGCCGAAGATCTCGTCCACCCCCGGCGGACCGATGTCCCGCGCCGTCCCCAACAGCGTCTGGCGCACCTGATCCGCCGTGAAGAACGGAAACATCTGCCAGACCAGGGCCGCGGCGCCGGTGACATGCGGCGCTGCGAGCGAGGTGCCGGAGACCTTGGAGTAGCCGCCGCTGGTGTTGGCCACAACGATGGGATCATCGGGAAATTCGGTGTCGAACCAGTCGCCGCCACCGGGCGCCGTCAGACACCAGTTCTTGGCCACGCCGCAGCGGTTGGTATACCAGGGCTCGTAGCCGTTCGCATAGCCCGCCACAGCCAGCCAGCCGCGCTCCAGCTCCGGGAAGAGATGCGGCAGTCCAGCCTGGGCACTCGGCTGGTTGAGACCCTGGTTCGCCGTGCCCCAGATGCTGAGAACGCCCGCAGCGACGGCGCGCCGATAGGCGGGGATGTCTGACGCATTCTCCGCCAGGTAGCTGTCCGCAGTGAATGCCGTAACCGGGCGGTCATCGCCGTAGCTGTTATTGATGATACGGACGCCGCGCGCCTGCAGGTCGGCATAGGCGCGTGCCGCGAAATCCAAATCGATCCATCCCCGCGCGTCTTCTGCTCCGGCCACGATGAGCGAGGCGCCAGGCGCGACGCCGTGCATGCCGCTGCCGTCACGGTTGGCGGCGATGACTGATGAAACCATCGTGCCGTGCCCGTCGCGATCGATCGCCTGCACCGTTCCGGTGGGATAATCGTAGCCTCCGGCGTAACGTCCGGTGAACTCGGAATGGCCGGCGAAGATGCCGGTATCGATGACCCCGACCAGGACACCGGTGCCATCGACGCCTCGGGCATAGGCCTTCGCGGCGTTGATCGTGTCCAGGCCCCATTGCGCCAGATATTCCGGCGTCCGCCACGTGTTCGGATCGGTCAGGAGACCTGTCGACTGGGCAGCGGCTGCGCTCGTCAGGACTGTCGTCAGCAACAGGGCGGCGACGGCGGGCTTGGCTCGGACAGGCAAGGGCATCCTCGGGCGGGAGCAAAAAGCCTCCGCACGGAGACTTATGTCCGCAGTTTCGAGATTCCGCCCGCGGCGCTCAATACGGCAAATGCCGTATTTCGTCCGGTGATTCCGCAGTTTTCGCCTCGCCGCGCGATGGCGCCGTCCACGGGGTCCGCGGGCTCCATGTCATCGATGCTTGGGTGATGCCCTGCGCACCCCGAGGCCAATACCAACCTGCCCACCATGATGCTGGCGGGAAAACCGGCGGATGGTCTGGTCTGAAGCAGCCTCATGGCGCAACAAGCGGAGCTGTCATCCCCTTGAGGTCAAAGGACGCCAGGCGCCTGTCCCCAGCCCCCTGTTCAGTCCACGCCAGCGCAACTCAGCTCACCCGCAGCATATCGCTGCCATCGCCGAGATAATGCAGGACATCGCGCGGGATCGAGGGGTCGTCGGGCTGCAAGGTCGTGGCGATGGCCATGTCCTCCCTGCCGATCAGGCCGGCGCGGCGATAATGCAAGGCGGTCCGGGTCGCATAGGGCTCGCGCAGCATGGTCGCCGCGATGCCGCTGGCGATGCCGAACATGAACTTGGTCTTGCTGCGCTGAACCGGCATCAGGATCGAGGTCGTCAGCTCGTTCTTCTGGACGCTCTCGAAATCGAAGAAGAAGATCCGCCCGGCCAGCGGCACCGTGAAACCGTGATATTTGAAGATGTAATCCGTCTTCCCGCGCGCTTCCGCGCTCGGAAAGCGTTCGAGATAGCAATGCTGGTAGAGGTTCTCGTTGCGGTAGATGCAGAGCAGCGAGCGGATGATCGCGCCCTTGTAAATCGATGAATACTGGTAGCGGTCATAGACCCCCGCAATATCGGGCGTCTCCCGCTTGGCGCCGAGTACGGCTGCATTCATGAAGGCATCGAACTGGCGCGAGCCGCGCAGCCGTTCCAGCACCGGGAAATAATTGCCGTCGACAAGCATCCGGACCTCGTCGGGGTCGGCGAAGAGCACGGCGATGCCCAGTCCGAAGAACTGCGAGATCAGCCGGATATTGCCGGGCGACGGCAGATGCACGCCCGAGAGGTATTTGTTGAACTGCTGCCGGTTGAGCCCGATCTTCTGGCAGACCGCCGTGATCGAGCTGTGCCGCTCGCAGAGGAACCTCAGGTTCGCCGAAAATCGTTCCACCCCATCCGGTCTCAAAGCGCCCCGCCCCCCAAGCATCAGCAGCATGATGACGCGATCACTGCGTCACTTCGCGTCAGCAATCAAGCGACTGCGAAATTGTCAGCCGGCACGGTAGCGCCGAACACTTGCGCTCAGATGTGGTGTGGAAGGCAGTGATGATCAGGCGCTTGAAGACGGCGGCACGGTCCGACGATGCGGTTCAGGACAGGGCTCTCACCAAGGCGGTGGAGGAGCTTTTGGCGCAGGTCGAGACCGGCGGCGACAAGGCGGTGCGCGCGCTGGCCACCCGGTTCGACGGGCTCGACCGCGCCTCCTACCGGCTGAGCGACGCCGAAATCCGGGCCTGCGTCGATGGGCTGACGACACAGCAGCGCGCCGACATCGCATTCGCCCAGGAGCAGGTCCGCAACTTCGCGCAAGCGCAGCGCGCGGCGCTCCGGGATATCGAGATCGAGACGCTGCCGGGCGTCATCCTCGGGCACAAGAACATCCCGATCGCGAATGTCGGCTGCTATGTGCCGGGCGGCAAATATCCGCTGCTGGCATCGGCGCATATGTCGGTCGTCACCGCCAAGGTCGCGGGCTGCGAGCGCATCATCTCCTGCGCGCCGCCGTTCAATGGCGCGCCCGCCCCCTTGATCGTCGCCGCCCAGCATCTGGCCGGCGCAGACGAGATCTACTGCCTCGGCGGCGTCCAGGCGATCGCGGCGATGGCCTTCGGCACCGAGACGATCAAGCCGGTCGACATGCTGGCCGGCCCCGGCAACGCCTATGTGGCCGAGGCCAAGCGCCTGCTCTTCGGGCGGATCGGCATCGATCTCTTCGCCGGCCCGACGGAGACGCTGATCATCGCCGACGAGACGGTCGATGGCGAGATCTGCGCCACCGACCTGCTCGGACAGGCCGAGCACGGCGTCAATTCGCCGGCGATCCTGCTGACCACCTCCGAGGCGCTCGCGCGTGAGACGATGCGCGAGATCGAGCGCCTGCTCACGATCCTGCCGACGGCAAAAATCGCCCGCCAGGCCTGGGAGGATTATGGCGAGGTCATCCTCTGCGACAGCCTGGAGGAACTGGCCGAAGAATCCGACCGGATCGCCTCCGAGCATGTCCAGGTCATGACCGCGGACCCGCAATATTTCCAGGATCGCCTGAAGAATTACGGCTCGCTCTTCCTCGGCGTGCGCACCACCGTGTCCTATGGCGACAAGGTCATCGGCACGAACCATACGCTGCCGACCAAGAAGGCGGCGCGCTATACCGGCGGGCTCTGGGTCGGGAAATTCCTGAAGACCTGCACCTATCAGCGCATCGCGACCGACGAGGCCTCGGTCCTGATCGGCGAAGCCTGCTCGCGGCTCTGCATCATGGAAGGCTTCGTCGGCCATGCCGAACAGGCCAATATTCGCGTCCGCCGCTTCGGCGGGCGCAACATCCCCTACGGCGCCGCGGCCGAATAGCCCCGATGCTCTCCTTCATCATCAGGCGCATCGTCGCGACCATCCCGGTGATGGCCTTCGTCGCCCTCTTCGTCTTCTCGCTGCTCTATATCGCGCCGGGCGATCCCGCCGCCGTGATCGCCGGCGACCAGGCCTCGCCGGCCGAGGTCGAGCGCATCCGGCAGAGCCTCGGCCTCGACCGGCCCTATCTGATCCGCTTCGGCGAATGGGCTTGGCGCGTCGTGCAGGGCGATCTCGGCACCTCGATCTTCACGGCGCGGCCGGTCACGCTGCTGATCGCGCAGCGCATCGAGCCGACGCTGTCGCTGATGGTGCTGACGCTGCTCGTCACCGTGCTCATCGCCGTGCCGATGGGCGTGCTCGCGGCCTGGAATGCCGGCAGCGTCGTCGACAAGGCGGCGATGGCCTTTGCGGTGCTCGGCTTTTCCGTTCCGGTCTTCGTCGTCGGCTATCTCCTCGCCTATGTCTTCGCGCTCAAGCTCGAATGGCTGCCGGTGCAGGGCTACACGCCGCTCGCGGAGGGTGTCTGGCCCTGGCTGAGCAACCTGATCCTGCCGGCGCTTGCGCTCGGCTTCGTCTATATCGCGCTGATCGCCCGCATCACCCGGGCGACGATGCTCGAAGTGCTGCAGCAGGATTATATCCRCACCGCCCGCTCCAAGGGCGTCAGCCATCGCAATGTCCTGTTCCTGCACGCGCTGAAGAACGCCGCCGTGCCGGTGATCACGGTCATCGGCGTCGGCATCGCGCTCCTGATCGGCGGCGCGGTCGTCACCGAGAGCGTCTTTGCCATTCCCGGTCTCGGCCGGCTGACCGTCGATGCGATCCTGCAGCGCGACTATCCCGTCATCCAGGGCGTCATCCTGATGTTCAGCTTCGTCTATGTGCTGGTGAACCTGCTGATCGACCTCGCCTACACCATCGTCGACCCGAGGATACGCTATTGACCGCGCTCACCGGCACCGAGGCGGGCGGGGCCCGGCTCGTCGCGAGACCCTCGCGGCTGCAGCGTCTCCTGCGCTATCTCGGCCGGCACCCGTCCGTCGCGGTCGGCGGCGGGCTGCTGCTTGCCATGGTCGCGATCGCCGTGCTGGCGCCGCTGCTCTGGACGGTCGACCCGACCCAGATCTCGCCGGCGCGGCGGACCCGGATGCCCTCGGAGCAATTCTGGTTCGGCACCGACATGCTCGGGCGCGACGTCTATTCGCGCGTCGTCTATGGCGCCCGCGTCTCGCTCGTCGTCGGGTTTGCGGTCGCGGCGCTCGCCTCGCTGGCGGGCCTGGCGATCGGCGTCCTCGCCGGTTTCGTGCGCAAGGCCGATGGCGTCATCATGCGCGCCATCGACRGCATGATGTCGATCCCGCCGATCCTGCTCGCCATCGCCCTGATGGCGCTGACGCGCGGCTCGGTCGGCAATGTCGTCCTGGCGATCACGCTGGCGGAAATTCCCCGCGTTGCCAGACTCGTACGCGGCGTCGTTCTCTCGCTGCGCGAACAGCCCTATGTCGAGGCTGCCGTCGCCAGTGGCGCCAGGGCGCCGCGGATCATCATCCGGCACATCATCCCCAACACCATGGCGCCGATGCTGGTGCAAGCGACCTATATCTGCGCCAGCGCGATGATCATCGAGGCGATCCTGTCCTTCATCGGGGCCGRCATCCCGCCTGCGACGCCGTCCTGGGGCAACATCATGGCCGAAGGCCGGGCGCTCTGGCAGGTCAGGCCGCATATCGTGCTGTTTCCCGCGATCTTTCTCTCGATCACGGTCCTGGCGGTCAACCTGCTCGGCGACGGCCTGCGCGACTCGCTCGATCCGCGCATCGCCAAGAGCCTGTGAGGGGAACGCGAACCCAATGATCCGGACGGGGCCCCGGATCGGCTCCGGCCCTGACCGCAAGCATTGCCGGCAATCCAACAATAAAGGGGAAGGACATTCATGCGCGTTGCACTGGCCAGCTTTGAATTCGAGGGCAACACGCTCTCCCAGCAGATCAACGGGCGCGACAGCTTCGCCCGAAAGGTCCTTGTCGAAGGCGAGGCCGTACTGCCTGCGATCGAGGGACGCGACCTTGCCGTCACCGGCGCGCTCGAGGCGCTGCGCAAGGAGGGGCTGGAGATCGTTCCMGTGCTCGTCGCCCATGGCGGTTCCGGCGGCGTCGTCGAGGGCGCCTTCTACCGCGAGACCTTCGAGGCCATCGTCGCCGGCATCCTGAGAGAGCCGGTGGACGGCGTTTTCCTCGCCCTGCACGGGGCGATGATCTGCGAGGGCGAGACCGATCCCGAGGGCGCCCTGCTCGCGGCGCTGCGCGCGGCGCTCGGCCCCGGCATCAAGATTGCCGTGAGCCTCGACCTGCACGCCCATGTCACGCCGCGCATGGCCGGGAATGCCGATATCCTCGTCGGCTACGAAACCTATCCCCATGTCGATGCCCATGGCACCGGGCGGCGCGCGGCCGAACTGCTGGCGGGCGCGCTGCATGGCCGCATCCGGCCCGTGACCCGGCTCCGGCGCATCGACGCGCTCCTGCCCGTCGCCGGCGGCTCGACCCATGGCGATGCGCCGATGGCGGAGCTGCGCCAGCTGGCGCGCCGGATCGAGGCGGACGGGCGCGCGCTCGCTGCGAGCTATTTTCCGGTCCAGCCCTGGCTCGATATCGACGGTCTCGGGATCGCAGGCGTCGCCGTGACCGATGCCGACCCGGCAGCTGCCACCGCGGTGGCCGGCGAGATCGTGCAGGCGATGTGGGACCGTCGCCGCGCCTTCGAGATCCCCTGCCTGTCTCCCGACGAGGCCGTCGCTGAGGCCGTCGCCCGTCCCGAGCGGGTGCTGATCTCGGATGCGCCCGACTGCGTCGGCGGCGGCGCGCCCGGCGATGCGCCGGCCGTGCTGGCGGCCCTGCTGCGCGCCGGGCTCGATGTGGAGGCGGCCGTGCTGGTCGTCGATCCCGCTGCGGCGGCAAAGGCCTTCGCGCTCGGCGTCGGCCAGCCGATCCGCCCCGCGATCGGCTCCGCGCTCGACCCGCGCTTCCATCCGCCGGTTGCGGTCGAGGCGGTGGTCGAGAGCCTGCATGACGGCCATTTCACCTATTCCGCCGGCATCAGCGCCGGCACGCCCGGCCAGATGGGACCGACCGCGGTGCTCCGGGCCGGCCGGCTCCGCATCGTCGTGCCGACCCACGCGACCTACGAATATGCGGACGAGCAATACCGGGCCGCGGGCATCGACATAAGCGACTGCAAGATCGTGGTTTTCAAGAACCCGATGAATTTTCGCACCCTGCTCGATGCCGGGACCTCCTGGGTCATGGTCGGCGGCGCGGGCCCGACGAACCCCAACCTCGCCAGCATCGACTGGCACGTCAAGCAGCGCCCGTTCTGGCCCTGCGACGACCAGGCGCAACCCGTTTTCATGGAGATGAGCCGTGACTGACCCCCTGCTTTCCTGGCCGGCGCCGACGCGCAGCCGCAACCGCCCGCCGATCGAGCCGCGCTTCGCCGAAGGCACGGCCTGGATCGACGGCAGGATCGTGCCGGTGGCGGAAGCCACCCTGCCGCTGCTCGACTGGGGCTTTCTGCGCTCGGATGCCTGCCAGGAGACGATCTCGGCCTGGGACGGGCTGCTGTTTCGCCTCGACGACCATCTCGATCGGTTCTGGCGCTCGCTGGAGCGCCTGCGCATGACCTCGCCGCTCAGCCGCGAGGAGATCCACAGCGCGGTCCACGCCCTGATCGCGACCGCCGGCTTCGACAACGCCTATGTGCAGATCATCATGACGCGCGGCCGGCCGCCGATCGGCAGCCGCGACATCCGGCTCTGCACCCAGCGTTTCCAGGCCTTCTGCATCCCCTATGTCTGGATCGCGACGCCCGAGGTGCAGCAGCGCGGCCTGCATCTCCATGTCGGCAGCCGGCATCGCGTGCCGGCGAACTCCGTCGACCCGATGGTCAAGCACTACCACTGGCTCGATTTCGAGCTCGGCCTGCTGGAGGCCTTCGACCACGGCGCCGAGACCGTCGTGCTGACCGACGGCCAGGGCCATGTCCTGGAGGGTCCGGGTTTCAATATCTTCATCCGCAGGGGCGAGACGCTGCTGACCCCGCGCAGCGGCATGCTCGACGGCATGACCCGACGCACCGTGATGGAGCTTTGCGCCGAGCTCGGCATCACGGTCGAGGCCACCGACGTGCCGGTCGCCGCGCTGCTCGAGGCCGACGAGATCTTCCTGACGACGACCGCCGGCGGCGTGCTTCCGGTCACCTCGGTCGGCACCAGGGCCATCCGCAACGGACCGGGCCCGTTCACCGCCCGGATCCACGCCGCCTACTGGCAACGCCGCGCCGATGGCTGGCTCGGTGAACCCGTCGACTACGTCGTCCCCGCCCCTTCTGCCTCGGAGTAGGACCTGCCATGTTCAACAGACGTCAGTTCATCGCCACGGCCGGCGCCGCCGCGCTTGCCCGCCCCGCCATCGCCCAGGGCACGGCGGCGCGCACGCTGAAATTCATCCCGGAAACCAACCTCGCGATCCTGGACCCGATCGTGACCACGGCGGCGGTCTCGACCACACATGGCTATTGCGTGTTCGACAATCTCTTTGCCGTCGACGACCAGTTGCGGCCGCAGCCGCAGATGGCGGCCGGCGCCACGGTCTCCGACGATGGCAGGACCTATGAGATCAAACTGCGCGACGGCCTGAAATTCCATGACGGCGAGCCGGTGCGGGCGCGCGACTGCGTTGCCAGCCTGAAGCGCTGGAGCATGCGCGACAGTTTTGGCCAGGCGCTCGGCGCGGTCGTCGACGACTGGCAATCGGTCGATGACAAGACGATCCGCGTGCGGCTGAAGCGGCCCTTCCCGCAATTCCTGCGCGCGCTCGGCAAGCCGCATTCCTCGGCCGCCTTCATCATGCCGGAGCGGATCGCCAGTTCCGACCCGATGGCGCCGGTCAAGGAGATGGTGGGATCGGGGCCGTTCCGCTTCGTCGCCAACGAGTTCGTGCCGGGCTCGCGCATGGTCTACGAGAAATTCGAGGGCTATGTGCCGCGCCAGGAGCCGGCCAACTGGACGTCGGGCGGCAAGCGCGTGAATTTCGACCGCGTCGAATGGCATGTCATCACCGACCCGGCGACGGCGGCCGGCGCCCTGCAGCGCGGCGAGGTCGATTGGTGGGAACGCCCCCTGCCCGACCTGATGTCGACGCTGACCTCGAACAAGGAGATCGCGACCAGCACGCTCGACCCTTACGGCCTGATCCTCGGGATGCGCTTCAACCATCAGCAGGCACCGTTCAACAATCCGGCACTGCGGCGGGCCATTCTCTCGGCCGTGACGCAGGATGACTACATGCAGACGGTGATGGCCGGCGATACCGGCAGCTTCCGCACCTGCCAGGCGATGTTCCCCTGCGGGTTGCCGGGGGTGAAGGAGCTCGGCGCCGAGATCATGAAGCAGCCGCCCGATCTGAAGGCGGCCAGGGCGGCGATCGCGGCCTCCGGCTACAAGGGCGAGAAGATCGTCATGCTTCACGCCGCCGATCATCCGCTCATCGCCCCGCTCGGCGACATCACGGCCGATCTGCTGAAGAAGCTCGGCCTGAATGTCGACGTGCAGACGATGGACTGGGGCACCGTCGTCCAGCGGCGCACCTCGAAGGAGCCAGTGGAGCGCGGCGGCTGGAGCATTTTCCACACGAACTGGCCCGGCTCCTCCGTCACCAACCCGGCGGAAAACCTCTATATCCGCGGGGCCGGCGCGTCCGGCTGGTTTGGCTGGCATGACAGCCCGGAGATGGAGACGCTGACGGCGCAATGGCTGGCCAGCACCGACGAGGCCCAGGCGCAAAAGCTGCTGGACGATGTCCAGCGCAGCGCGCTCACCACCGTGCCTGTCGCGCCGCTCGGCCAGATCATCCCAAAAACCGCCTATCGCCGCAACCTGCAGGGCATCCTGACGGCCTCCTCCCCCCTGTTCTGGAACGTCCGCCGGGGCTGACATTCGGTCCGCAGCCACAGCAAACCCGCCGGAGCGATCCGGCGGGTTTTGGCATCAGGTCCGGCTGGGGCTGGTCAGGCCGCGCTTCACCCTGTCCGCTCGGCGCCAGCACCGGCTGGATCTGCTCGACGCGCAGTCCCAACCCATTTGAGACCCATGGAGATCGGCGTCGGGTGGTCGGAGTTTGCCCTTTCCCGACATCCAGGGAGTCTGCTTTCGGGCTGCCCGGTTGGCGCGCCGGCCGATGGGCAAAAGTGGCCCAGCCTCTACCTTCGGAATGTCTGCAATTGGGTAAGGCCGGCGTGCCTGGAATCGATGAGGAGAGTGCTGGCAGGTTGTCGCAGGATGCCTCAGCGCTGCAGGCAGCGGCCGCCCGGTGTTCGGTCTTGCCAGACTGCGCGACCTGCCCGACCTGGAAGGGCTCGAGGATGCGGGCCTGCTCTCGAAGGATATGCTCCTAGCCGAAGAAATTTCGACGAGCGGCTCTGACGACAGGGAGGGCGACGCAGAACGCGACGACTGCTCTCTTGATGACTGGAATTCAGCGGGTGGAACTGACGGCGTCACGAATTGGACGCGCAAATCCTTGCCTCGAGAAGCGCGGTCATGGCTTCTGCCCCTGGCGTCGGCGCAGCATCGCCAGCGGCAGAAGGCGGCGGCTGCGCAGCTTCGGATCAAGCGCCTCGTTGAGGCTGTCGCCGACAAGGTTCGCAGCGAGCACGAAGAGGGATAGCGCGACCGCGGGACCGATAATCAGATAGGGTGCGCGGGTGAGGAAGCCCTTCGCCTCGTTCAGCATCTGCCCCCATTCCGGCATCGGCGGCTGCACGCCGAGGCCGAGATAGCTAAGCGAKGACGCGCCGATCACGAATCCGGGGAGCGTGATGGTCGCCTTGACGATCACCGGAGCGGAAATGTTGTGCAGCACGTGTCGAACCAGGATGTCGGACCAGCTTGCGCCAGCGGCGATCGCCGCCTCGATATAGAGTTCCTGTCGGACAGAGAGAGCGGCGCTGCGCGCGATGCGGATGAAGTTCGGGAGCTGCGACAGTCCAAGCGCGATCACCACGCCCCTTTCCGACGGACCAACCACGACCACGATCACGATGGCGATCATGATCGTCGGAAAGATCAGCATCATGTCGGTCAGGCGCATCACGATCGCGTCGGCGAGACCTCCGCTATAGCCGACGACCATGCCGATCGGCACGCCGAGCAGCAACGAGAACAGCAGCGCAGCCGTCGTGATCTGCAAAGTCACGCGCGTCGCAAGGATCACGCGTGCCAGCGTGTCCCGCCCGAACTGGTCCGTTCCGAACCAATGACTGGCGGATGGCGGCAACAGCCCCGCCGTCAGGTTGGTTTCCAGCGGGTCGGACGGAACGATCCACGGCGCGAGAATCGCGACGAGGTAGAACAGGGCCAGGATCACGCCGAAGAAAAGGCCGACGCGATCGCGGGCATAGTGCCTGAACAGATTCATGTGCCACGTGCCCGGTGCGGCGAGGCTGTCCGATCAATCATGGGCTAGCCTCGGATCCGCCCAGCGGTAGAGCAGGTCGACGATCAGATTCACCAGCACGAACATCATCGCGAAGACGAAGATGCAGCCCTGGGTCAGTGGAAGATCGCGCGTGAGGATCGAATCGACCATGAGCCGGCCAAGGCCGGGCCAGTTGAAGATCGATTCTGCGACTGCGGCGCCGCCGAGCATGCTGCCGAGGCCAAGGCCGAAAAAGGTGATGATCGGCAGCAATGCATTGCGCAGTGCATGCTTGAAGACGATCGTGCGCTCGGGGACGCCTTTGGAGCGCGCGGTCACGATGAAATCGCGCTGCAATGCATCGATCATGCAGGCGCGGACCATGCGCGTGAAGCCCGCCGCTTGCGCAAAACCAAGCGTCAACACCGGCATGACGTAGTGACGCCAGGTGGTCATGCCGCCGATCGGCAGCCAGCGCAGATAGACCCCGAAAAAATAGATCGCGACGATCCCCGACACGAAGATCGGCGTACAGATGCCGATGAGCGAGACGAGCGACACGCCTCTGTCGATCGGCCGGCTCCAGTACATGGCGGAGAGCGAGCCGAGGACGAGGCTGATCGTCGTCGCGAAAAGCATCGCCCAGGCAGCCAGGAGAGCGGTGTTCAACAGGCGCGGAC
>NZ_JBFTLD010000055.1:0-30783 GCF_056396265.1 Allobosea sp. 05T422_2
CACGAGAGCCCCGGACTTCACAGAGGGCTCCGCGCAGCAGGGACATGAGAGGCGTAAAACCGATGGCCAGCGTCACGCCGGCTGCCGGGGAGGTCGGCTTTGCGCCGAACCTTCTCGGCTGCCCGAACCATAGCAGCATAGTCGCGCGCAATCCGATGCCGGTGCAGGTCGAGGCGCCCCGCATCGAGCGCATCGCCTCGGTGAGGATCTTGCGCGGAAACCCCGGTTGGCGCGGCATTGCCCTGCGGCTGGCCAATCCGTCCGGCGAAGATGAACGTCTGGAACTCGCTCTGACGGCCGGCGATGGCCGTGCGATCAGTGTCGCGGTCTTCGATGCCGAAGATGCCGTGGCACACTGGCGCGACTGTGGTCGCAGCAGCGGTTTGCCGCTGTTGCTCGAATCCGTCGATGGCGTGATCACCGAGCCCTTTCCTCAGTTCGGCCGGCTGGCACTGGGGCCGATCCGCATCCGCCGTCGGCACGCCTTTCTCAATGGCCGCCGCCCACGCTTCCTGACACGGCGCAAGACCGCGCAGCTTCCAGCGCGGCCGGTCATCGTCTCCGGCGAGCGGCTGACGGATTGAGCGGTTAGATCAGGGGACCGCATATCGCATCCCGTCCATGATCTAATCTTTCCATGTCGGCATCGGCTTTCCCCGAAGAACGCAAACCGCTCTTCGGGCCGCTGCCTTGGGCCTTCATTTCACAGGAAAGAGCGGCTCAACGCATCGAGTGCGTAGCCGCCGGCCAGCAGCAGGCCGGCGTTGCGGTTGGAGCGGAACAGGCCCAGCGCGACCGGAGAGGTCGCGCCCTGGATCCGGGAAACCTGCCAGGCGAGATGCGCGGCGAAGGCCGCAAGTCCAATCCAGGCCATGGCGCCACCGCCCGTGCTCCAGGTCGCCACGCCAGCGAGCGCGACAGAGAGCGTGAAGCAAAACCCGACCGCCTCGCGCGTCCAGGCCCCGAAATAGCGGGCACTCGACTTGATGCCGGCAATGACATCATCCTCGATATCCTGCATGGCGTAGATGGTGTCGTAGCCGATCGTCCAGACGATCGCGGCCGCGTAGATCAGGTAGGCCGGTGGGTCGAGCTGCCCGAACACGGCGCTCCAGCCCAGGAGCCCGCCCCATGAGAAGGCGAGGCCCAGCACGAATTGCGGCATGCTGGTGATGCGCTTCATGAAGGGATAGATCGCGACGATCGCCAGCGAGGCGATGCCGAGCACGATCGTGAAGCGATTGAATTGGACGAGGATCAGCAGTCCGACCAATGACAGCGCGACCATGAAGAGCGCGGCGGACCTGGTTGTGATCTGCCCGGAGGGCAACGGGCGTCCGCGCGTTCGTGCCACCTGAGCATCGAGCTTTCGGTCGACGATATCGTTGAAGGTCGAGCCGGCGGCTCGCATCACGATGGCGCCAACCATGAAAAGCAGGCCGTGCCAGAGATTGGGAAACGCGCTGCCGCTCGCGATGGCTGCAAGCCCTGCGGCCCACCAGCACGGAAGCAGCAGCAGCCACCAGCCGATTGGCCGGTCGATGCGGGCAAGCTTGAGATAAGGGCGCAGCCAGACCGGCGCCCTTGTATCGACCCAATGACCTTTCAGGGCGTCGGGAAGGGGCGCATCAACCAGGGTCATGTCGGCTGGCTTCGAGGCCAGGACCATGGCGAGATCAGAGCGCGCCCTGCGGCACCCGCATCGGGCCGCCGGTCAGAGAATCGCCGCCGCCGAACGGATTGTTGCCCTGTTGCTGGGCCTGCTGCTGCGCCTTGCGCTGCATGGCCGCCTGCTGCTTCACCGCATTGCAGGCCTGATTGCGGAAGCCGGCTGCCTTCTCATTGTCGGCCTTCATGCCGTCCACGAAGGTCGGCGGAATCTGGCACCAGTCCTGATTGGCGGTTGCGAATTTGAGGGTGGCGTTGCCGTTGTTGACGAGGCTGCCGAGTGTTCCGCAGGCCTCCGCCGGCGTCAGCTTGCGCTTGGCCTTGGACGCGGAGTTCAACCGCGCGACGATCGACTGCCGCTCCTGCAGGAGCTTTTGAAGCTGTTCGCAGCCCGAGGCCTGAGCGCTCGCCGGGCTGACGTGGAGGAATGTCGCCGCTGCCAAGCCGAGCGTCGCAATCAACCCCGAGGCCACGTATCGCCGCATAATAGTCCTGCTCCCAATCGATGAGGGTTCCTGGAACCGCGCACTCCATATCAGCAGAGGGGCGGTCTCGCCAAGCGTCAGGCGACATTGAACTGAATTCTGTCACCGACTCTTGCGATTAGACGAAGAATGTGGCGACTTTCCCGCCGCAATGGCATTGCAAGATCGGCTGCTGTCGCAAGAGGGAGATTGTTTGCGCCTATGCCGATGCCAGACCTGCCGAAACATCGGCTCTATCTCGACTCCACGTTGGCACAGGATGCRCCCGTTCCTCTCGAGCGGGAGCAGGCCAATTACCTTCTCAACGTCCTGCGCCTGCGCGATGGCGCCGGCGTTCTCGTCTTCAACGGGCGCGACGGCGAATGGCTTGCCGAGATCGTTCCGGAAGGGCGGAAGCAGGCGAGCCTGCGCCCGCTGCGGCAGCTGCAGCTCCAGACCTCCGTGCCGGACCTGCATTATCTCTTTGCGCCGCTGAAACACGCGCGGCTCGATTACATGGCTCAGAAGGCCGTGGAGATGGGGGCCGGCGTGCTGCAGCCGGTGCTCACCCGACGCACGCAGGTCTCGCGGTTGAACCTCGAACGCCTCAGGGCCAATGCCATCGAGGCTGCCGAGCAATGCGGCATCCTGGCCTTGCCGGAAATTCGTTCCGAGCAGCCGCTCGATGCGGCGMTGGCCGCTCTCGAGCCCGAGCGCCTGCTGATCTTCTGCGACGAGGACATGGCCGCGGCGAGTCCCCTGAGCGCGCTGGCGGAAGCCCCGCCGGCGCCGCTCGCCCTGCTGATTGGTCCCGAAGGTGGCTTTGACGACGAGGAGCGCCGGCGAGTGCTGTCACGCCCCAAGACAATCCGTATCTCGCTCGGCCCGCGCATCCTGCGCGCCGATACGGCGGCGGTCGCGGCGCTTGCCCTGGTCCAGGCGACATTGGGCGACTGGGTCTCGAGATCGGGCTGAGCGCGCAGGGAACKACGCGCCGAATTCCACGTTGGTCGTTGGGGAGGAAGATCCACATTCGTCGCGGTGCCATCGAACCGGCTCATTCAGGGCCGGTTTTGCGCGCGAGGGTCTGCTCCCGTGATTCGACGACCCGCGAGGACCATGAGATGAGCCAAGCCTGCCGCTTCGGTATCGAAGAAGAGTATTTCCTGTCCGATTTCACGACACGTGGCATCGTCCGGAAGATCTCGCCGGCATTCCTCGATGCCGTGCATGCGGCGTTTCCGAGCGAAGTCCAACGGGAGATGCTGCAGTCCCAGATCGAGGTGGCGACACCGGTCTGCGAGACGATGGCAGAGGCGCGCAAATCGCTGGCGACGCTGCGGACCGGCCTTGCGAGCATCGGGCTGGCGCATGACATGCTCCTGCTCGCCTGCGGCACGCATCCGAGCGCGGCCTGGTCGCGCCAGCGCGCCACCGAGGCGGCTCGCTATGACAAGCTGATGCGCGAACTCCAGATGCTCGGCAGCCGCAACCAGCTCTGTGGGCTCCATATCCATGTCGAGGTGCCGGACGAAGATCAGCGCATCCGGCTGATGGGGCGGATCATGCCGTTCCTCCCGGTGTTTCTCGCGCTGTCGACGTCGTCTCCCTTCTGGCAGGGGCGGCGCACCGGCCTGATGGGCTACAGACTATCCGCCTACGCGGAACTACCGCGCACCGGCCTGCCGGAGCTCTTCCTCGAACCCGCCGACTACCGCGCCTATGTCGATACCCTGGTCGCGGCCGGGGCGATCAAGGATGCCAGCTATATCTGGTGGGCGATTCGCCCTTCAGAGAAGCATCCGACGCTGGAATTGCGCATCGCCGACAGCTGCACGCGCCTGGACGATACGCTGGCCATCGCCGCGCTCTATCGGTGCCTTGTTCGCCACCTCTGCAGGAACCCCGGGCTCAACGCTGATCTGACCGCGGCCGCGCGCGCCATCGCAGCAGAGAATGTCTGGCGGGCCCAGCGCTATGGGATCCATGGCGGATTGGTCTGCCCGGAAAGCAAGGGGATGCGCTCGGTTCCGAGCCTGGTCGACGAACTGATCGATCAGCTTTCGGACGATGCCGCGGCGCTCGGCTGTACCGCCGAACTTGGCGAGTGCCGGACGATTGCGGCTCAGGGCACCAGTGCGGATCGACAGCTCGCCATCTTCGAGGAGGCCCGCGCGCGCACCGGGAGCGACGCGGGAGGGCTGGCCTCCGTCATCGACTGGCTGGCGTCAGAGACGCGAAACTATGGCGCAAGCCGGCTGCAGGACATGAGCCAGCCCCTGCGCGGTGTGGCCTGAACGCAAGCGGATGCCGGATGCCGGCATGTGCGTTGTGCATTTGCGCAAGCAATCTCCTTCCACGAACGCGGGACGGAGGTCGTTGTCCTCCGTTCGGCGGTCGCATATGTCTGACGCTTCCTGGGCCTGCCTCGCCCGTGCCGTCCGGTGCGTGCGAGATGTCGGCCACCCTTTCGTCCTGCCGGAGCGCCCATGGCTCGCGATGTGTCCGATTCCACCCCGATCGCGTCGAAGTCCGAGCTGATCGGCTGGATTGCGGCAGGCGAGAAGCCTCGCTCCGCCTTCCGGATCGGCACCGAGCACGAGAAGTTCCCGTTCTACCGCGCGGATATCGGCGCCGTGCCGTACGAGGGGCGCGGGGCCGCGGGCGGTATCCGGCACCTGCTCGAGGGCATGCAGCAGCGGCTCGGCTGGGAGCCGATCATTGACGATGGCCATATCATTGGCTTGGCCGGGCCCGAAGGTGGCGGGGCGATCTCGCTTGAACCCGGTGGCCAGTTCGAACTCTCCGGCGCGCCGGTCGAAACGCTGCATGAAACGGCGGCGGAGCTCGCCGCGCATCTTGCCGATGTGAAAGCGGTCGCCGAGCCTCACGATATCGGCTTTCTGGCGCTGGGCCACTCGCCGCTCTGGACGCGGGAGCAGACCCCGGTCATGCCGAAGGGCCGCTACCGGATCATGGCCAACTACATGCCGAAGGTCGGCACGCGCGGCCTCGACATGATGTTCCGGACCTGCACCGTGCAGGTGAACCTCGATTTTGCCGACGAGGCGGACATGGTGAAGAAGCTCAGGGTTTCGATTGCCCTGCAGCCGATCGCAACCGCGCTCTTCGCTTCTTCGCCCTTCACCGAGGGCAAGCTCAACGGCTTCCAGTCGGTCCGTTCCGAAATCTGGCTCGATACCGACAATGCCCGTTCGGGCATGCTGCCCTTCGTGTTCGATGAGGGCATGTCCTACGAGGGCTATGTCGACTGGGCGCTCGACGTGCCGATGTATTTCGTCAAACGCGGGCCGGTCTACCACGACGTGACGGGCGCCTCCTTCCGCGATCTGCTCGCCGGCCGGTTGCCGCAGCTTCCGGGCGAGCACGCGACCATGTCCGATTGGGCCAACCACCTGTCGACATTGTTCCCCGAGGTCCGGCTGAAGCGCTTTCTGGAAATGCGGGGCGCCGATGCCGGGCCGCCCGCCTTGCTGAACTCGTTGCCCGCCTTCTGGGTCGGATTGCTCTATGATCAGGTCGCGCTCGACGCCGCCTGGGACCTGGTCAAAGGCTGGAGCACCGAGGAGCGTCAGGGCCTGCGCGACGCAGTGCCTGCGGCGGGGCTCTCTGCCACAGTCGCCGGCCGCAGCGCGCGTGAGATTGCGCAACAGGTTCTGGAATTGTCGCGCGCTGGTCTCGCGCGCCGCGCCCGCCTGAACGGCAAGGGCGAGGACGAGACGCGTTTCCTTGATCCTGTTCTCGCGATTGCCGAGAGCGGCCGCAGCCTGGCTCAGGACCTTGCCGACCGGTATCGCGGGGAATGGAACGAGCGTGTCGAGCCGGTCTTTAAGGATTTGCTCATCTAAACGGCCGATCAGCCAGGGAATTCCCAGGCAAGGTCGGTGGTTCGCGGCATTTGCCATCGGGCGTTAACGCTTTCTCCGAAGCTTCGGAGCGAGCATCCGGCCATGGAACGATTGCTCACCCTTCTTCTCGGCTTCGCCCGCGACAACCGCGGCGCGACGGCGATCGAGTATGGGCTCGTTGCTGGCCTGATCTCGATGTCCGTGATCGTCGGCGGGCAGGAGATAGGTCGGTTCGTACGCGGTGTATTCGAAGCGGTACAGACYGGGCTCAATCCCTGAAAACCACGGCTCCCGAGGGAGCCGGGCCCAGGGCAGGCTGCGGACGGTTCTACTCCGCCGCCGTCTTGAAGCTCGCGAGGTTGTCGAGGCTTTGGATGATGTGCTCCGCCAGGGCATTGGAGAGCACCGACGGGTCGAAGCGCGTGCGCAATAGCCCGATCTTGCAGGACGGCAGGGTTGCATAGCCCTCGCTGGGGCCGAGTATGCGCATACCGGGCCTGATCGCGCTCTCCGGCAGCACAGAGACGGCGAGGCCGGCGACCACGGCTGCACCGACCGCAGTCGAATTCCAGCTCGCATAGAGCACGCGGAAGCGGCGCCCCTTCTTCTCCAGCGCTTCGACCGCAGCCTGCCGCCAATTGCAGGTCGGACGGCCGAGCGCGAGCGGGAGCGGGTCCTCCTCATGGACGGTATGGCGCGCAGAGGTGACCCAGAGCAGTGGCTCGATCCGGATGATCTCGCCCTGACCGCGGCCTTCGACATGGGTGATGATGGCAAGGTCGATATCACCGGTGCCGATGCGCTCGGCCAGCATCGGAGTCGGCTCGCAGACGACCGTCACCTCGGCGCGCGGGTTGGAATGAGCAAAGCGAGCCAGGATCTCGGGTAGATAGCGGTCGGCATAGTCGTCGGGGACGCCGAGGCGGATGCGCCCCTTGAGGTCTGCATCGGCGAAGCTCGCCACGCATTCGAGATTGAGGCGCACGATGCGGCGCGCGTAATCCAGCAGGCGCTCACCATCTTCCGTCAGCTTGGCGTGGCGTCCGTCGCGGCCGAAGAGCGGGCGCCCGACCCGTTCCTCAAGGCGCTTCATCTGCATCGAGACGGCGGATTGCGTCTTGTAGACGATCTCCGCCGCGCGAGTGAACGAGCCCGTATCGGCAATGGCGACAAAGGTCTTGAGCTGGTCGGCGTCGAGAACATGCGCCATGGAGCACCCCCACGATGGATCATCAATATCCGTGCTGTGAAGCATCATAACCATTCGTTTGGCTGATGGCCAGCGCAAAGCTATCCTGCCCACATTCTCCAGTCCGTGTCGTCGGTGCGCTCCAGCCGGGCCGGAAAATGCTCGTTTTGCCGCCAGACCCCTGAAGGAGGTCGCCATGCTGATCCTGACATTCGTTCCGAAGTCGCTCTCGTTCGTCGCCACCGGCGTCACGCGTGTTGTGGCCGGCGGTTATGTTGGCGTGAAAGCCTTGACGCGCGCTCTGATTCACCGCCGTGAGGTGCTGAGGCTCTCCGAACTCGACGAGCGCGGCCTCAAGGATATCGGTCTCGTCCGCTCCGATATCGACGGCGCGCTGACCGTATCCTGGCTGAAGGACCCTTCGGCGGCTCTCGCGGCCCGCTCCAGCGCGCGGGCCGGCGTCGCCTCTCTCCGGCGCGAAGAGGGCGTTCGACAGGCTCAGGTGAAGAATGCTGTCGCCAAGCCTCTCACGCCGCGTCCGGTCGCGGCCGGTTCGAATTCGACGGTTGCGTGCAGCGCCTGACCCCTTGGCACTGCGCGTTTCTTGCGGGCGGGAGCTTCGTGCTTCCGTCCGTTTTTCTTTTCCAAGCTCTCGCCGGGCATGGCGGAAGCGGGATTTGAAGCCATTTCGCCTGCAATTTGGCCCTAATCGGCATTCGTAACCTATTTTTCAGCATTCCCGCCGAACGTTCCCGACATGCCGCGGCGATGCCCGGTTCGATGCTTCTCGGGGGGGTGGGTGTCGGTATGCGGATTTCTCTGCGCTTTCAGGATCTGCGTCTCAGGACCAAGATCGCGATCCCGCTGATCGTTCTCGGATTGATCAGCGTTGCAACTGCCGTCTATGCCGGCCGCGAATATGCGCGGATCCAGAAGGCATATTCCGATCTGATCTCGCACAATGCGACGGCGATCCTCGATTCGGGCCGGACCACCCGCGCCATGACCGACATCGTGCGCGATCTCTACAAGGCGATCGCCTATCCCGAATTCATGAAGCAGAACGCGACCAGCATCGAGGATGTGCGCAAGGCCTATGACCGTGCGCAGTTCCAGCTGATCGAGGCCAAGATCAGCTTCCCGCAGAAGGCTGCCGAGTTCGACGCCATGGGCCGGGCACTCTCCGCGCTCAAACCGCAGATCGACGATATCGTCGCCCAGGCCGCGAAGGACGAGGATCTGGCCGCGTTGTCGGTCATGTCCCAGCTCGATCGCACAATTGGCGAGATCGTCACCGCCGCAGGCAAACTCAACGAAGCCATCAAGACGGAAACCCAGGCGACCTCGGAAACGCTCGATGCCGAGGCCAGCGAACTGAGCATCGTCATTCTGGGCCTCTCAGCCCTGGGCATCCTGCTTGGCCTGGGCGGTGCTGCCTTGCTGACCCGGTTTTCGATCACCAGGCCGCTGGAAGCGCTGAGATCGCGCATGGATGATCTCGCCAGGGGCGATTACGCGGTCGAAGTTCAGGGCCAGGCGCGCAAGGACGAGATCGGCGCGATGGCGCGTGCGGTTCAGGTCTTCAAGGAAAACGGCCTTGCCGTGCAGCGTCTCGAGGCGGAGAGCGCCGAGGGACGAGACCTTTCCGAGCAGCAGCGCCGGCAGATCGAGACCGAGCGRGCCGAGCAGGCAAAGCAGCAGGAGCAACTCGCGCGGGAGCAGGGGCTGGTCATGGGGCTGCTGGCAGAGGGCCTCGACCTGCTCTCGAAGAGCGATCTCAGCCATCGCATCGATGCGGAGGTTACCGCTGCCTATGAGAAGCTGCGCGACGATTTCAATACGGCGGTGGAGCATCTCTCGATGACGATCACCACCATCCAGGCGACTGCGGCCGATGTCGGCAACGCGGCGCGCGAGATCAATATGGGCGCAGACGATCTCTCGAAGCGCACCGAGGAACAGGCGTCCTCGCTGGAGGAGACTGCGGCAACCACGGAAGAGCTTGCCGCCTCGGTCAAGGCCTCTGCGCAGGCATCGAAGCAGGCCGTCTCGCTGGCCGATGAGGCGATGAGCGTGGCGCAACGGGGCGGTGCAATCGTCCATGATGCGGTCGCTGCAATGGCACGCATCGAGACGGCCTCACGAAAGATCTCCGACATCACCTCGGTCATCGACGAGATCGCCTTTCAGACCAATCTGCTCGCCTTGAATGCGGCGGTCGAAGCGGCGCGGGCGGGCGATGCCGGCAGGGGCTTTGCCGTGGTCGCCTCGGAGGTCCGCACGCTGGCGCAGCGCTCGGGCGAGGCCGCCAAGGGTATCAGCGCGCTGATCTCGGAATCGGGAGCGGAGGTGGCCCAGGGCGTCGGGCTCGTCCGCTCTGCCGGTGAAGCGCTCGATCAGATCGTGGCCGCATCGCGAAAAGTCTCCGCGACCGTATCCGAAATCTCCGCGGCCTCGGCCGAGCAGGCCAATGGAATCGACGAGATGAGCCAGTCGGTCGCGCTTATGGACGAGATGACCCAGCAGAACGCCGCACTGGCCGAACAGAGCGCAGCCTCTGCCAGCGCACTGGGCGATCAGATCCGGCGCCTCAACGATCTCGTCTCGAGCTTCCGCACGCGCGACAATGTCGCCGATCTCCGGGCGATCGCTGCGGCCATGTCCGAAGGCCGTGGCGCCGTGATCGAGTGGTCGCAGCGGCGCAGCGCCTGATCGGGACAGGGCGATGAGTGCCGAAAGCATCGGCCCGAAAAGCGGATTGCGGTTTTCGGCAAAGCCGATGCAAAGACAAAAGGTTAAGTCATCAGGCCGGATACGATATCCGGTCCGATGAATTAGCGACGCTGCCCGCCGCCGAGCATCGCGTCCAGAATCGACTTCAGCGCGTTCTGATGGTCGTCCTGCACCTGGCGACCATGCTCGAACATCTGGTTCAGCGCGTCGAGGCCGATCGACCCCGGCCCGGCTTCGCCCGAAGGCGCCGGCTGGTCCGGTTCCGGCTCAAGCTCAGGCTCTGCCGTGGGCCTGGTGGCCTGGCCACGCGGTTGTGACGGGGGCGGCGCCGCCTGGGGCTGAGCCGCTGCACCGMCAAGCATCCCGGTCAGGATCTGGCCGAGAAGCCCGCCCATCGGGTCGGCCCCGGCCGGTTCGCCTGGCCTTGCCCCGCCCAGAGGACCAYCTCCGAGCGGACCGCCGCCAAAGGGACCGCCACCCTGTGTCGGAGGGGCACCAGCCGCCTGCCCGAACAGGCTCCCGAGAATCGCGTCGAGCGAGCTCCCCGGCGTTTGCGGTTGGGTTTGGGGCGCGGGCTGCTGGCCCGGCATCCTGCCCTGCATCATCTCGGCGAATTGCCCGAAGATGCCGCCGAGCCCCTGATTGCTGGTCGACTTGAACAACCCGCCCATGATCATGGAGGCGATGACCGGCAGCATCTGTTTCAGAACCGCCTGGCCGACGCCGCTGGTCGCCGCAGCCTGGGCGGCCAGCGCGTTGCTGACGTCCTTCGAGCCGAAGAGCTGGTTGAGGACGTTGTTGCCCATCATCGCGGCGTTGTCGGGAATGCCATCGCCATCGGCGTCATAGAGCGAGCCGAAGGGCGAGGCCGTCATCATCTGGGCGAGATTGCCGAAAGCGCGGGGGTCCTGCGTCTGGCGCTGCAGTCCCATGGTGAAGGCCGGCAGCAAGGCGTCGAGCGCGCTCTGCGTCTGCTGTTGGCTGAGCCCGTATTGCCGAGCCAGATTCTGCATGGCCTGCCCGTTCTGGGCCGATTGCATCATCTCGAACAGGTTCATCATGGCGCCTCTCCGTCTTCGTCGCGGTCTGCCGCCGCCTGCACCCCGAACGATAGCAGGGCGGGGCGGGCAGGCAAGCGAGGCCGCCGCGATGCTGGATGCTCACGCGCCCCTGGGCTGGCGCTCCAGGCGCGTGATGCCGCGATAGGCAAAGACCAGCGCGACGAGGCCGAACGCCACAGCCCCGAGCGCGGTGCCGACCATCGCCCCCTTCGGCCCCGCATAATATGCGCCGACCCAGGCCATCGGCATCGTCCCGAGCGTTGCGCGCCCCCAGCTGAAGAGAGTCGACAGGATCGGCATGCCGAGATTGTTGAACGCGGCATTGGCGACGAAGAGTATCGCGACGAAGATCCACATCGGCCCGGAGATCAGGCRGAAGAACATCACCAGCTCTGCGGTCAGGCCGCTGGCATGGAATACGGCGACGATCGGGCCGCGCAGCAGGAGGAGCGCGAGCCAGGCAACGCAGACGCAGGCCACGGCGAAGATCACGGAATCGCTGAGCGCGCGGCGCATGCGGTCGAAACGGCCGGCTCCCCAGTTCTGGCCAAGGATCGGCCCGACTGCGCCCGATAGCGCAAAGATCACGCCAAAGGCGACCGGCACCAACCGATCCATGATCGCCATTGCCGCGATCGCGCCATCTCCGAAGCGCGCGAAGATGCTGGCGAAGACTGCGTTTGCGATCGGCGTCGAGAGATTGGTCAGGATCGCCGGGCCGGCGATCGCAAGCGTGCGCGGCGTGTCGGCCAGCAGCGCCTGCCGGTTGGGCATGCCGACCATGTCGTGGATCTTCACCGCGCCACGGAAGCCGACAAAGGCAAAAATGACACGTGACAGCACGGTCGCCCAGGCGGCGCCGTCTGTGCCGAGTGCAAAGCCAAAGATGAACAGCGGATCGAGCACTGCAGTTGCGAGCCCGCCCCCGAGCGTAACGAACATGGCGCGCCGGGCATCTCCGATGGCGCGCAGTACGCCCGAAAATCCGATGCCCAGCGCCATCAGAAGATTGGAGGGCAGGGCGATCCAAAGGAATGAGAGGGCGACGTCATAGGCCTCGCCATGCGCCCCAAGATGCCTCAGGAGCCAGGGCAGGCAAGGCAATGCCAGCAGCGTGAGCGCGATTGCGGCAAGCGCCATCAAGGTCATAGCGGAGCCCGCGATCCGGCGCGCGCCCTTGCGGTCTCCGGATCCAAGCGTGCGGGAGGCCAGCGCCGAGACCGCGATCATGAAGCCGATATTGATCGAGACCGTCAGGAACAGCACGATCGTCGCGAAGCCGACGCCAGCAGTCGCCGCCGGCCGGCCGAGCCAGGAGACGTAGAGCAGCGAGAGCAGGTCGACGACGAAGATCGCCATCAGCCCGACCGCTCCGGTCGCGGTCATCACCGCGACATGGCGAAAGGTCGAGCCGCTGACGAAGACGGCCTGGTTGGGGTTGACGGGTGCGTTCACAATTCCGGTTCTCCGACGCCGCCGACCGCGACTTCAGCTCCGCCATCCTCGATGACCTCGCGCGTCTCCTCGGTGAGTGCCTTGGACTTGGCCTTCGGTTGAACCAGCGGCTCCGGCGAGACGCGCGGCACCTTCTGGATGCCGGCGGCGATGCCCTCGTGATACTGGATCTCCATGCGCTGGGCGTCGCGGTCACGGACGCTGTCGATGACCAGACTGGCCTCATCATAGCTGAGGCCGAGGCTCTCCAGCGTCACCCGCCCGAAGCCAAGCGCCGACTCGAAGGTTTCGCGCATCTGGAAGTCGACATCGGCTTTCATCAGCTCGATCGCATGGACACGGTCATAGGCCCGCACATGCAGCCGTGCGGAGGGGAATTCGGCCCTCGCCATCTCGACGATCCGCAAGGCCGCTTCGCGATTGTCGATGCAGATGCAGATGATCTTGGCCTTCCCGGCGCCGGCAGCACGCAGCACGTCCAGTCTCGTGCCGTCGCCGTAATAGATGCGGAAGCCGAACTTGGACGCCGACCGGATGCGCTCGACATTGGAGTCGATGATCGTCACCGGGATGTGCTGCAGCAGCAGGGCCTGGGTCACCACCTGCCCGAACCGGCCGAACCCGATGACCATGACGGAGCCGCCGGCACCTTCGAAATCCTCTTCCATGGTTTCCGCCGGGGCGGCGCTCCGGGTCAGCCAGAGGTCGATCAGCTTGGCGGCAACCGGTCCGATCAGCATCGAGAGTGCGGCGAGAGATGTCGCCAGGGCCGCCTGCTGGCTGTTGAGCAGCCCGAGCGCAGCACCGAGCGGCAGGAGAACGAAGGCGAATTCGCCGGCCGGCGAGAGCAGGGCACCGGCCCGTATGGCTTCGGTCCTCGACGAACAGGAGACGCGCAGGATCGTTGCCGCGACGACGATCTTGAAGGCGACCAGCAATGGCGCCGCGAGCGCCAGCAGCAGGGCGTTTTCGAAAACGAGCTGGAGGTCGAGCGACATGCCGACCGCCATGAAGAACAGGCCGAGCAGCACGCCGCGGAACGGCTCGATATCGGCTTCGAGCTCGTGCCGGAAATGCGAGTCCGCCAGCAGCACTCCGGCGAGGAAGGCGCCCATGGCCATGGAGAGGCCGACCCGCTCCATCAGCATCGCGGCACCGAGCACGATCAGCAGCGCGGCCGCGGTCATCACGTCCTTCGCGCCGGTGCTGGCGAGGATCCGGAAGAACGGATTGAGCAGGTAGCGTCCGACGAGCACGAGCAGCGCGACGGCGAGCAGGGCGAGGCCCAATCCCGCGAGTGCCGGAGCGCCTCCGTGGTTCTGCGCGCCCGTGGTCGCCAGCAGGGGGAGCAGCGCCAGCGCTGGAGCGATCGAGATATCCTGGAACAGCAGGATCGAGAAGGTGCGCCGGCCGTAGGTTTCGCTGCCGTCGCCGCGCTCCTCCAGGACCTGCAGGGCTATCGATGTCGCAGACAGGGCAAGCGCAAGCCCCACCGCAATGGCGCCGCCGACGGAGAGACCGAATTTCCAGCCAACGAGCCCGATCGCCGTCGCGCTGAGCGCCATCTGCGCGAGGCCGGCGCCGAGGATGTCCTTGCGCATCGAGTAGAGGCGTGACGGCTGAAGCTCCAGCCCAACCAAGAATAGCAGCAGCACGACACCGATCTCGGCGGTGCCCCGGATCGCGTCCGGGTCATTGACCAGGGCGAGCACCGAAGGGCCGATCGCGATGCCGGCCGCAAGATAGCCGAGCACGGCGGATTGGCCGAGACGACGAAACAGCGGCACGGCAATGACTGCGCCTGCACAGAAAATCAGGATCGGCGGCAGGTAACTCGTGTGACTGGCGTCGGCCATGGGAACTCTTCGTTGTGGAAAGCAGGCCCGCGCAAGTGCCACAGCCGACCATGCTGCCTATCTAGGCGCTTCCTTGCTGCGCTGCGAGGGGCGAGTTGCGCAACGGCCCGTCACGTCCTGCGGCGCTGCTCTTCCTTGACATCGCGGGGCGCACGCCGAAAGAAGGCGCTGACCATTTCCGAGGCCTCGAAACCGCGTGACCAAGCCGCCGCTCGACATCCTGCTTTGTGCCCCGCGCGGCTTTTGCGCCGGGGTCGTGCGCGCCATCGACGCAGTCGAGAAGGCGCTCACGCTGCATGGCGCGCCGGTCTATGTGCGCCACGAAATCGTGCACAACAAATATGTCGTCGAATCGCTGAAGCGCAAAGGCGCGGTCTTCGTCGCGGAGCTGTCGGAGGTGCCCGACACCACCCGTCCGGTGATATTTTCGGCCCATGGCGTGCCGAAATCGGTTCCTGCCGAGGCCGCATCGCGGACACTTTTCGCCATCGACGCGACCTGCCCGCTGGTCACGAAGGTGCATCGCGAGGCCGAGGTTCATCACAAGCGCGGCCGCCATATCCTGCTCGTCGGCCATGCCGGCCATCCCGAGGTCATCGGTACGATGGGCCAGCTGCCTGCGGGTGCGATCACGCTGATCGAGACGCTGGACGACGTGGCGCAGCTTGCTCCTCCCACCGGCCAACCACTTGCCTATGTCACCCAGACCACGCTTTCGGTCGATGACACACGCGGCATCGTCCAGGCGCTRCAGGCGCGGTTCCCGGAGCTGATCGCGCCGCACAAGGAAGATATCTGCTACGCCACCACGAACCGTCAGGAGGCGGTGAAGCGGGTTGCCCCGCTGGTCGACGGACTTCTTGTCGTCGGCTCGCCCAATTCCTCCAATTCGCAGCGCCTGCGCGAGGTCGCCGAGCGGGCCGGTTGCCCCTCTGCGCGGCTGGTGCTGCGCGCCGACGAGATCGACTGGTCGATCTTCGGTGCGATCAAGCGGCTGGGCATCACGGCGGGCGCCAGCGCTCCCGAGGTGCTGGTCGAAGAGATCATCGATGCCTTCGCCGAGCGCTATGACGTCCGCGTCGAGACCGTCTCGACCGCCGATGAAAGCGTCTTCTTCCCCCTGCCGCGCGAACTGCGCGGCGAGCCTGCGCCGAATGCGGCCGAGTGAGCGAATTTGGCCGTCTATACTGAAGTGCCCGACGATGAGATGGCTGCCTTCGTGGCGCGTTACGGCATTGGTGATCTGCTGGCGGTCAAGGGCATCGCCGAGGGGGTCTCGAATTCCAATTTCCTGCTGCACACCACGCAGGGCTTCTTCATCCTGACGCTGTACGAAGAGCGGGTGAGCGCGGCTGATCTGCCGTTCTTCCTCGGACTGATGGAACATCTGGCCGAGCGCGGGCTGATCTGCCCGCTGCCGGTCAAGGCGCAGGACGGTCTGGCTGTGAGCCGGCTCGCGGGGCGGCCGGCGGCGATCGTGACTTTCCTCGATGGTCTCTCCGTGCGTCGTCCGACGGCTGCTCATTGCGCCGAGGTCGGGCGTGGGCTGGCGCTCCTGCACAAGGCGGGCGAGGGCTTCGGCATGACCCGGTCCAATGATCTGTCAGTCGCGGGCTGGCGGCCGCTGGCGGAACAGGCCGGTGCCGGGGCCGAGACGGTCTCGCCTGGACTGGCGAAGCGCGTCATGACGGAAATCGCGTTCCACGAGGCCAACTGGCCACAGAGCCTGCCGCGCGGCGTGATCCACGCCGATCTCTTTCCCAACAACGTCTTCTTCATCAAGGACCGGTTGTCGGGACTGATCGACTTCTATTTCGCCTGCACCGACGCCTTTGCCTATGATCTCGCCATCTGCCTGAATGCCTGGTGCTTCGAGGCCGATGCGTCGTTCAATCTCACCAAGGGGCAGGCGATCCTCGCGGGCTATGAAAGCGTGCGCGCCCTGACCCCCGCCGAGGTTGAGGCGCTTCCGGCGCTCTGTCGCGGCTCGGCCCTGCGTTTCCTGCTGACCCGGCTGGTGGACTGGTTGAACGTTCCGCCGGGGGCCCTGGTCAAGCCGCTCGATCCGCTCGAATACGACCGCAAACTTGCCTTCCACCAGCGCGTCGGTGACGCCCGCGAATACGGCCTGAAACGATGAGCGATACAGTAGAGATCTGGACCGACGGGGCCTGCTCGGGCAATCCCGGCCCGGGGGGCTGGGGCGCGATCCTCAGCTACAATGGCAAGGCGCGCGAGCTCTCGGGCGGCGAACAGATGACCACCAACAACCGCATGGAGCTGATGGCGGCGATTTCGGCGCTCGAGACGCTGACGCGGCCCTGCACGGTGGCGCTGCATACCGACAGCCAGTACCTGCGTCAGGGCATCACCGGCTGGATCCATGGCTGGAAGAAGAACGGGTGGAAGACGGCCGACCGGAAACCGGTGAAGAACGAGGAGCTCTGGAAGCGCCTCGATGCCGCGCTCGGCCGTCACAAGATCGAGTGGAAATGGGTCAAGGGCCACGCCGGCGATGAGATGAACGAGCGCGCCGATATGCTCGCCCGCGCCGGCATGGCGCCGTTCAAGCCAGGGCGATAGAGCCCAGCAGGCTCGTCAGCCGAGCGGCTGCCGATAGACCAGGAAGCCCGAGAGATCGGCGACCTTGTCGTAGAGTTCGCGCGCCTGAAGATTCGTCTCATGCGTCTGCCAGTAGACKCGGAAACAGCCCTTGGCCTCGGCCATCTGCCGCACGGCTTCGATCAGCTTCCGGCCGCCGCCGCCGCCACGGATATCCGGGCTGACGAACAGATCCTGCAAATAGCAGATATCCTTGGCGCTCCAGGTGGTGCGGTGCGTGACCCAGTGCACGATGCCGACAGCCTTGCCGTCGCGTTCGGCGATGAAGCCACCCATCGGCTCCTTGCCGCCTGTGAGCCGGGCGAAGGTCAGGTCATGGATCTCTTCCGGCAGGCTCGACTTGTAGAAGGTCAGGTAGCCCTGCCAGAGCGGTCCCCAGGCGGTACGGTCGCTCGCGACGAGCGGGCGGATGGTGATCTCGGACATGCAGCCTCTCCCAATAGCGCTGTCACGCTAGCCCGGGGGCGCTGCATCTGTCTCATGACAAAGCGCCATGCTTTCGATCAGCATCGTTGCAGCAGGCATGAAAAAGCCCGCGCGGCGGGTGCCGGGCGGGCTCTTTCATGCACGAAGCGCTCAGAGCTGCTTCAGCATTTCCTCGGCGCCGGAGACGTCGGCCTTGCCCGGTGCGTCTTCGACATTGAGAGCCTCGACCACGCCGTTCTCGACGATCATCGAATAGCGCTGCGAGCGGGTTCCGAGGCCAAAGCCCGAACCGTCGAGCGAAAGCCCGATCTCCTTGGCGAAATCGGCATTGCCGTCCGAGAGGAACTCGATGACGCCGACTGCGCCCGTTGCCTTCGACCACGCATCCATGACGAAGACGTCGTTGACGCCGGTCACCATGATGGCGTCGACGCCCTTGCCCTTGATCTCTGCAGCCTTGGCGAGATAGCCGGGGAGGTGATTCTTGTGGCAGGTCGGCGTGAAGGCGCCGGGCACCGCAAACAGCACCACTTTCTTGCCCTTGAACAGGTCTTCGGTCGTCTTCGCTGCCGGGCCGTCCGCCGTCATCACGCGGAACGTCGCCTGCGGAAGTGTGTCACCCACCTTGATCGTCATCGCCTGTTCTCCGTGAGCCATGCGGCCTTCGCCGCTCGGTCAGGGATTAGGGCTTGGCGACCGGGATGTCGAGTTCAAGCCGCGTCTCGACCGCCGCAGGTTTGCCGCGCACCGTCACGATGAAGGGCACCGGTCCCGCTGCGCCCTTGGGACGGTCGGTAATCCGGACATGGGCGAGCACCGTGCCATCGGCCTGCGGCTTCAGGACCGGTTTGCTGAAGGACCAGGCGCCGGGCCCCTCGACGAAGACATCCTCGATCGCGCCGTCCGGCGGAGCCTGCAGCACGAGCTTGACCTTGGGCTCGGGTCCAGCCTCGCCGGGCAGTACCTCGATCACCGAGATCTTCTCTTTGTGCGGCCCAAGCTTGACGGGAATCGGCACCCGCGCCTCGAAGCTCTCGAGCCGTGGCGAGGTGACCGAGGTCACGCCGGGCTCGAGCCAGAGCTGAGCCTCGCCCTTGGCGGGAATGCACATCTTCTCGCAGACGGCATAATCGAGCTTGAGCACGACCATGACTGGCTTGCTGGGGTCGACCGGCTGCACCGACACCGGCACCACGACCTCGCCGACATAGCCGATCGAAAAGCCGGTGCCATCCTCGAAGCGTTCCGGCGCGGGCCAGCGCACGTCGAGGCCACCGACATTAGTGGAGCCGCTCCAGTCGAAGGAGGGAGGAACGCCGGAATCGCCGGGGTTGCGCCAATAGGTCTTGTAGCCTGGCGCCATAGTGATCTCGACGCCGATGCGTTGCTTGCCCGAGGGGGCCGTCGCTCCGGCGATCAGGCGGATCGAGGAATGCGTGCTGCGGGACCATGACGACACCGCCGCCTCCTGCGCCTGAGCAGGAGCGCTGAACGCCAGCGCGGCGAGCGCGAGTGAGAGCAATGCCAACTTCACGATGACCGTCTTAGGGAATGCGTCTGCAAAAAGCGAAACAATCTCTCTCACATTTGCTGGCAATCATGTGACATGCAGCCATTCATCCTATGCCGCATGATTGGGGCGCAATCGCGGTGCCGGCATTTTCAAGGACACCGGTTTCCAGCCGGGCCGATTGGATTTAGCATGGCGGTATGAAGATCGGATCGAGCCAACGCGTCAGCGGCCGCAGCTATCTCGACGGGCAGTGCCTGATTGCCATGCCCGGCATGACTGACGCGCGTTTCAGCCGCAGCGTGGTCTATATCTGTGCGCATTCCGAGGATGGCGCCATGGGCATCATCCTCAACAAGCCGGCGCCGGACACGCGGTTTCCCGATCTGCTGGTCCAGCTCGACGTGATTCCCTCGGAAGAGCTGATTCGCCTGCCGAGCCAGGCCGAACGGATGCAGGTGCTGCGCGGCGGACCGGTGGAGACCAAGCGTGGCTTCGTGCTGCACTCCTCGGACTTCTTCCTGGAATCGGCGACCCTGCCGATCGACAACGGCATCTGCCTGACGGCGACCTTGGATATCCTGCGGGCCATTGCCATTGGCAGCGGTCCGGAGAACGCGGTGCTTGCTCTTGGCTATGCGGGCTGGGGAGCGGGGCAGCTTGAATCCGAGATCCAGTCGAATGGCTGGCTGCACTGCGCCGCTGACCCGGCGCTGCTCTTCGACGACAGCATCGAAACCAAATACCAACGCGCGCTGCACAAGATCGGCATCGATCCCGCGTTCCTGTCCAGCACGGCCGGACACGCCTGAGCGGCGCCGGCCTCCCTCCCGGTATAGGGGAGGGGTTACGCTGCTTCCGAAGAGGACGCGGCGCTCGCGCCCACCAGCCTGCGGGCTTCGGCTGCGCTCATCGGCTGCCCGAAGATATAGCCCTGCGCATATTGGCAGCCGAGCTGGTAGAGCTCGATCGCATCCGACTCCGTCTCCGCGCCCTCGGCAACGACGTCCATGCGCAGATCGGCGGCGAGCTGGACGATCGAGCGCAGGATCACCGGCGGTTTCCCGTTGCCCATCTGGCGCACGAAGCTCTGATCGACCTTGATCGTGTCGAACGGAAACCGCTGCAGATAGGACAGCGAGGAATAGCCGGTGCCGAAATCATCGAGCGAGAGCCCGGCGCCGAGTTCGCGGATGCGCGAGAGCATCTGCGCGGCATATTCCGGATTCTCCATCACCAGGCTTTCGGTGATCTCGAGCTTGAGCGTGCCCGGCAAGACGCGCCGGCGCGCCAGCACCGTCTTGACGTCATGCAGCAGGTCGTGGCGCAGCAACTGGCGGCTCGAGACGTTGACGCTGGCGAAGATCGGCGGGTCGACCTCGAGCGCGGCCTGCCAGGCGGCGAGCTCGCGTGCGGTACGGTCCATCACATAGACGCCGAGATCGACGATCAGCCCGGTTTCCTCAGCGATCGCCAGGAAATCCTGCGGCAGCAGCCGGCCCTCGCGTGGGTGGTCCCAGCGCACCAGGGCCTCGAAGCCCGCGATGGTCCGGTCCTCCAGCCTGACGATCGGCTGGTACATCACCTGAATCTCGCCGCGCTCAATGGCGCGACGCAGATCGCTCTCCAGGGCAAGACGATCGTTGCGATCGGTCCGCATCGCGGGCACGAAGACCTCGATCTTGTTGCCGCCCTGGCGCTTGGCATGCGCCATCGCCAGCTCGGCGTTCTTCAGCGCATCGTCCTTGCGGGCCGCCGGCGAGGCGTCGAACAGTGCAAGCCCGATCGAGGGGGTCAGGAAGATCTCGCGTTCCGCGAAGGTCACCGGCGTCGAGACGGCGCGGCGAACGAGTTCCGCCAAGGCCAGGATACGCTCGGGGTCCCGCTCGGAGACAAGGATCATGGCGAAGGTGTCGCCGCCGATGCGGGCAAGCGTGTCCTGCGCCCGCAGCAGACGGCCGAGCCTGCGGGCGAGCGTCAGCAGGATCGAATCGCCCGCGGAGAAGCCGACCGACTCGTTGACCTGCTTGAAGCGGTCGATGTCGATGACGATCACTGTCGGGCGGATATTGTCGTCGGCGCGGCAGAAGCCGAAGACGGCGCCGAGACGGTCCTGGAACAGCTTGCGGTTGGGCAGGCCGGTCAGGTTGTCATGCACCGCGTCATGCAGCAGCCGCTCCTGCGCAGTCCTCTGCTCGGTGACATCGGCGAGCGTGCCGATCACGCGGATGACCTCGCCGTTGGAGCCGATGACGGGTCGGGCCTTGAGGTTGAACCAGTGATAGCTGCCATTGGCGGCTCGCAGACGGAAATCGAGCTGCAGCTTGCCGCGCCGCTGTTCCAGCACGGCATCGAGCGTGACGCGATAGCGGTCGCGATCGGAGACATGCATGTATTCAAGCCAGCGCGCCGCCGAACCTTCGAGCGCGCCGCGCGACAGGCCGAGCAGGGTCTCGGTCTGCGGCGAGACGAAGATCTTGTCGGCGCTGACATCCCAGTCGAAGACGAGATCGCCGGAGCCCGACAGCGCCAGCGCCCGTCGCTCGGTATCGGAGACAAGGCCCTGCGCCAGCGCGCCGCCGGCGAAGGCGTGCTGAATGACGGTGAAGCCGATCAGCAGCACGATCAGCACCAGCCCGCCGATCAGGGCGGGCGCGACGAGGTCGCGCTGGAACTGGCCGGTGACCGTGAACCCGGCCGCCGTCACCCAGACGGCGAGCAGGAACCAGGTCGGGATCAGCATGACGGCGCGCTCGTAGCCATGCGTCGCCAGGTGCAGGATCAGCACGAAGCCGACGGCCGCGACGGCGGCGATCGAGATGCGCGCGATGCCCGACGCCATCGGGGCATCGAAGACGGCCAGACCGACGAGGCCGAAGAGGCCGAGGATCCAGATGATCGTCACGTGGCTGTAGCGGACATGCCAGCGCGACAGGTTGAGATAGGCGAAGAGGAAGACGAGCAGCGTCGCCGCCAGCACCACTTCCGCTCCGGCGCGGTAGATGCGCTCGATCGCCGGCGTCAGCGGGAAGATGCGCTGGAAGAAGCCGAAATCGAGCCCTGCATAAGCGAGAACGGCCCAGGCCAGGGCGGCGGCGGCCGGGAAGATCACCGCTCCCTTGACCACGAAGATGATGGTCAGGAAGAGCGCGAGCAGGCCGGCAATGCCGATGATGATGCCCTTGTAGAGCGTCAGCCCGTTGGTCTTCTGGCGATAGGCCTCCTGCTCGAACAGATAGAGCTGAGGCAGGTTCGGAGATTTCAGCTCGGCGACGAAGGTCACCGTCGTGCCCGGGTCGAGCGTGATCATGAAGACGTCGGCGTCCGGGCTATCCTCGCGCTCGGGGCGAAGCCCCTGGCTCGCCGTCACGGCCTCGATCCGCGTGTCGCCGAGATCAGGCCAGATCACGCCGGAGCCGATCAGGCGATGGAACGGCGCGACCAGCAGCCGGTCGATCTGCTCGTCGGAATCATTTGTGAGCGCGAAGACGATCCAGTCCGGCCGTGCGCCCGACTCGCGTGCCCTGACCGCGATGCGGCGCACGATGCCGTCGGGCCCCGGCGCGGTCGAGATCTGGATGACGTCGCCATCGGATTTGTTGCGCTCGACCACATGGGTCAGGTCGATCACCGGTGCGTCGACAGGGACGCGGACGGCCTCGACGGCCTGGGCCGGTGCGGCCAGGGACAGCACGAACAGGAGTGCGAGGCCGACAAAGGCAAGGCCAAACCGGAGAAGTCGGTCAGGAAGGGACAAGCGCGACTCGGTAACTGTGTGGGCCGCGCTCAAGCGGGGCGGGGGACCCAGTCGTACCGACCGGTCGTGGCGAGGGCAAGGCAGAGGCTCGGCCCTGTGGATCATCGCGCGCCGCCCGTCTCCGCGGGGCCGAGCAGCCGGTCCGTCGAAATCATCGCATAGAGCAAGTGGTCCGCCCAGTTTCCGTTGATGCGCAGATAGGCCCGCGCCTCGCCTTCGCAGCGGAAGCCGACGCGCTCCAGCAGCCGGCGAGACGGCTCATTGCCGGGCAGACAGGCGGCTTCGACGCGATGCAGGCCGAGGTCGGAAAAAGCGAAGCGCACCGCGCCGCGCACGGCTTCGGTCATATATCCCTTGCCGGCGTGGCGTTGCCCCATCCAGTAGCCGAGCGTGCAGGCCTGGGCGACGCCGCGGCGAATCAGTCCGAGCGTCAGTCCCCCCAGCAAGGTTTCGCTGCCGGCATCGAAAATGAACAGGGGATAGGCTTCGTCAGCCGCGATCTCACGTGCGGCACGCTTGACGCGCAGGCGGAACGAATTCCGCGTCAGGTCATCCTCGTTCCAGACCGGCTCCCAGGGCGTCAGGAATTCCCGGCTCTCCATCCGCAGAACCGCCCAGGCCGCATAGTCGTTCGCCAGTGGCGCCCGCAGAAACAGGTTCGGCGTGCGAACGAGCGGGCGGGCTGGCGGGTCGGTCGAGAAGCGGAAGAGAGCCATGGTTGCTCAATCCCCGGAGCGTGCGGCCTGCCGCAGTTGCTCTGCCGCCGGGAGACCGGACAGCGGACCAACGGCGGCGATCGTTGGCTGGTGCCCGAGCAGAGAACGTCCGGCGGCGCGAACATCCTCCAGCGTGACAGCATCGAGCCGGTGCGCCAGCTCCTCGCGCGGTATCGCACGTCCGAAGACAAGCACCTGGCGGGCCATCTGTTCAAGCTTGCCACCAGGGCTCTCAAGCGAGGCCAGCAGCCCGACCTTCATCTGGGCCCGGGCGCGTGCAACCTCGACCTCCGTCACATCTTCGGCAGCCTGCCGCAGGCAACCAAGCGCGACATCGATCAGCTCGCTCGCATCTTCCGGTGCCGTGCCGGCGCTGATTCCAAAGACGCCGCAATCGGAGAAGGGCCAGTGGAAGGCGTCGATGGAATAGGCGAGGCCGCGCTGCTCGCGCACCTCCTGGAACAGCCGGGATGACAGCCCTCCGCCGAGCACGGAGGAGAACACCTGGAGCGGGTAATGCGCGCCGTCCCGGAAAGGCTGGCCGGGAAAGCCGAGCACCAGATGGACCTGCTCCTCGTCGCCCTMGATCCGCGCTTCGCCGCCCCGGTAATGACCATCTTCGCGCTCGAAGGCTTTGACGGGTTTGCATGGGAGGCTGGCGAGCCTGTCACGTGCCAAGGCGACGAGCTCGTCATGGTCGACGGCGCCCGAAGCAGCCAGCACCATGTTGCCGGCATGGTAGTGCCGCGCCAGATAGGCCCGGATGGCGTCGGGTGTGAAACTGTTGACCGTCTTCGCTGTTCCCAGGATCGGGCGGCCGAGGGGCTGGTCCGGAAAGGCCGCCTGCAGGAAGCGGTCATAGACGAGATCGTCGGGCGTATCCTGAACCGCGCCGATCTCCTGCAGGATGACACCCTTMTCGCGGGCGAGTTCCTCGGGCGCAAGCGCTGGCGACGTCAGGATATCGGCCAGGATGTCCACGGCGAGTGCGAGGTCGGAGCCCAGGACCCGGGCTGTGTAGCAGGTGTACTCGACGCTGGTCGCGGCGTTGAGATCCCCGCCAACGCTTTCGATCTCCTCGGCGATCTCACGGGCGCTGCGCCGCGCCGTGCCCTTGAAGGCCATGTGCTCGAGCAGATGCGCCAGGCCGTGTTCGTTCGGAAGCTCGTCGCGCGCGCCGGCCCCGATCCAGATGCCGAGCGAGACGGTGGACGCATGGTCCATGCGCTGCGAGACGATGCGCAGGCCGGAGGGCAGGGTCGTCAGGTCGACCTCAGGGTCATGCGCCCCCGGCGAGCGTGGCGCAGGCGTGGCCAGTTCGGCGATCTCGGCCGGCCCCGTCGCGATCATGCCGCCGCTCCCCGCACTGTCCGGGCGTTCTGCCGGATGAAGGCCTCGATGCGCCCCTGGTCGTTCGGCAGCAGGGTGAAGCGCTCCTTGCGCTCCATCAGGTCGCCGAGATGGGCTGGCAGGGCGGGCGTGACACCGCTCGCCGCCGCAACGGCTGCGGGGAACTTGGCGGGATGGGCTGTGCCGAGCACGATCATAGGCGTGGCAGGATCTGCCCCGAGGCCCCGGCGCGCGGCTGCAACCCCGATCGCGCTATGGGGGTCGAGCAGATAGCCGGCCTCGCGCCACGTGCGGCCGATCTCGTCGGCGACCTCGGCCTCGTCGACCGCGCCGGCGTCGAACTCGGAGCGGATGCGGGCCAGCGGCTCCGGCGCGATCTCGAACCGGCCGGATTGCTGCAAGGACTGCATCAGCCGGCGCACGGCGGCACCGTCGCGGTCATGCGCCTCGAACAGCAGGCGTTCGAAATTCGAGGAGATCTGGATGTCCATCGAAGGGGAGGTCGTGGCGGCGACGCCCCGCATCTCATAGGCGCCGCTCTCGAGCGTGCGCGGCAGGATGTCGTTGCTGTTCGTGCCGATCACCAGGCGCTCGATCGGCAGACCCATGCGCTTGGCGACCCAACCGGCGAGCACGTCGCCGAAATTGCCGGTCGGCACCGCGAAAGAGACCTTGCGCCGGGGCGAGCCGAGGGCGACAGCCGAGGTGAAGTAGTAGACCACCTGCGCCGCGATGCGGGCCCAGTTGATCGAATTCACGCCGGAGAGGCGCAGCTCGTCGCGGAACGTGTGGTGATTGAACATCGCCTTGGCGAGGTTCTGGCAATCGTCGAACGTGCCCTCGACCGCGATGGCGTGGACATTGGGTGAGTCCACTGTGGTCATCTGCCGCCGCTGCACGTCCGAGACGCGCCCCTGCGGATAGAGGATGAACATGTCGACCCGCTCGAGCCCCTTGAAGGCGTCGATGGCAGCACCGCCTGTGTCGCCGGAGGTTGCGCCGACAATGGTGGCGCGCTCGCCGCGCTGCACCAGCACATGGTCCATCAGCCGCCCAAGCAGCTGCATTGCCACATCCTTGAATGCCAGAGTAGGGCCGTGGAACAGCTCGAGCACGAAGAGATTGTCGCCGAGCTGCGTCAGCGGACAGGTGGCCGGATGCCGGAAGGTGGCATAGGCCTCGCGGATCATGGCGCGCAGCGCCGCCGTCTCGATATCTCCGTCGGCCAGCGCGCCGATGATGCGCTCGGCAGCTTCGGCATAGGGTTTGCCGGCGAAGCCCGCGATGTCCTGGGCTTCAATTCTGGGCCAGGTCTTCGGGACAAAAAGGCCGCCATCGCGGGCGAGCCCGGCGAGCAGGGCGTCGGAAAAGGCGAGGGAGGGCGCTTCGCCCCGGGTGGAGACATGCAGCACGGTGTCGCTCTCTGTGGTCGTGCTGCTGCTATAGGCCGGGAGCGCAGCGAGGGCAAAGGTTGCGCGCCCGCGGCAGGGCCGCGGGGCGAGGTCAGTCGTGTTTCTGTCGCCGGGCCTGCCAGGCGAAGGCGATGAAGACACCGATCAGGGTCAGGGCCAGCCCGAACCAGGTCAGTGCGTATTGCAGGTGGTTGTCGGGAATACGTCCGATCAACTCTTTGACATCGACGCCGGCCGGCGGCGTCAGCCCGTCTCCCTGACGCTCGAGCTCGAGATAGAACGGCGCGGCCGCCAGGCCGAGGGAGGACGCAATGGCGGCCGGATCGCGTGTGAAGAACTCGCGATTGGCCGGGAGGTCGGCTGGGGTGAAGCTGTTGCGTGCTTCGGGCGTGCGCAGGAAGCCTCTCACGGTTGCCGGTCCGGAGGCCGGCTTGATCTCGCCCAGGCGCGCTTCCGGCACGAATCCGCGATTGATCAGGATGACCCCGCCGGCATCGAGCCGGAACCCCTGGAAGATCCAGCGGCCGAAGCCGGAGAGCTGGCGCGTTCCCGGTCCGCCCGATGCGATCGTGGTGCGCACGCCGGCAAAGGGGCCGTCGACGTAACGCCCGGATGCCGCGACCCGCGTCAGGTCGAGCTTCGCTGGGTCGAGCGTGCTCCATTGCTGCTCGGGCGGGAGGGGCGCCGGAGGGCTCGCTGCCTGCGCTTGCAGGCGCTCGATGAAGCTGTGCTTCTCGCCCATCCGCAACAGCTGCCAGCTCCCCAGCGTGCAGAGCACCAAAGTCCCGCAGATGGTCAGGATCGCGGGCAGGAGAAGGCTCGGACGCCGTGTGCTGTCTGGCATTGTCTGCGCGCTCACTTTTCTCGCCTGCCTTCCTCGGCCTTGTGGGCGTATTGCAGCGCGACCGCGAGCCCCTTCATCGGCCGCAGCAGGGCGAGGCAGACGGTGATGGCCAGCGGCAGCCAGATCGAGAGATGCACCCAGATCGGCGGCTCATAGGCGATCTCGACAGCGAGCGCCGCGCCAAGAACCGCGAAGCCCGCGATCAGCATGATGAACACGGCAGGGCCGTCAGCCGAGTCGGCGAAGGCGAAATCCAGCCCGCACGCGGCACAACGAGGGCGCAGCTTCAGAAACCCGTCGAAGAGCTTGCCTTCGCCGCAGCGCGGGCAACGGCCGGAAAGGCCGGTCGCATAGGGCGAGGGGCTGATATGCTCGTACTCTGCCATCATGGTTTCCCGCAAAAAACAAAGGCGGCCTCGCGGCCGCCTTCGGGATTGTCTTGAGGCGGCCGCTCAGTGCGCCGCGGCCGATCCGGCGCCGGACGCCCAGACATAGATCGCCGCGAACAGGAACAGCCACACCACGTCGACGAAGTGCCAGTACCAGGCCGCGAACTCGAAGCCGAGATGCTGGGCCGGTTTGAAGTGGCCGAGATAGACCCGGTACAGGCAGATCGCCAGGAAGATCGTGCCGATGAGCACGTGGAAGCCGTGGAAGCCGGTCGCCATGAAGAAGGTCGCGCCATAGATATGGCCGCTGAAGGCGAAGGTGGCGTGGGCGTACTCGTAGGCCTGCACGATCGAGAACAGGCCGCCGAGGAACACGGTCAGCCAGAGCGCCTGCTTCAGACCCTTGCGGTCGTCCTGCAGCAGCGCGTAATGCGCCCAGGTCACCGTCGTGCCCGAGGTCAGCAGGATCAGCGTGTTCAGCAGCGGCAGGTGCCAGGGATCGAAGGTCTGGATGCCCTTGGGAGGCCAGACGCCGCCGGTGAAGTCGTGGCGGGCGTACTGGATCGTTTCGCCGCTGAAGAGGCTGGCGTCGAAGAAGGCCCAGAACCAGGCGACGAAGAACATCACCTCGGAGGCGATGAACATCAGCATGCCGTAGCGATGGTGAAGCTGGACGACGCGGGTGTGGTGGCCCTCGTGCTCGGCCTCGCGCACCACGTCCATCCACCATGCGAGCATGGTGTAGAGAACACCGAGCAGGCCGACGCCGAAGACCAGGGGGCCGAGATGCATGCCGGCGACGGTCATCGCCTTCATCCACATGACCGCGCCGATGGCCATGATCGTCGCGCTGCTCGCGCCGACGAGCGGCCACGGGCTCGGGTCGACGAGATGGTAATCGTGGTTCTTGGTATGGGCCCCGGCCATCTTACTTTGTCTCCGCGTCCGACTCTGCTGCGCAGCGCTTGGTGCTGTCGCAGTTCTTATAGTTTCGACTTGCCCGCGTCACCCTTGCCATCCGCGACCGGCTGGCCGGCCTTGGACGGGAAATAGGTGTAGGACAGCGTCAATGATTTGACCCCGTTGAGATCGCGGTTCTGCTCGATCTCGGGGTCGACATAGAACACGACCGGCGCTTCCAGCGTCTCGCCCGGCTGCAGCGTATGCTCGGTGAAGCAGAAGCATTGCAGCTTGACGAAATAGGCGGCCCCCTGCGTCGGCGTGACGTTGAAGGTCGCGATGCCGGTGGAGACCCGGTCCGTCGTGTTGGTGATCTTGTAGAACACCGTCTGCGTCTCGCCGACGCGGAAGATGATCTCGGAGCTTTCCGGCTCGAAGCGCCAGCCCAGGGCCGGCGAGACATTGGCGTCGAAACGCACAGCCATCTTGCGGTCCAGGATGCGCCCGGCGGCCGCTGTCCCGACCATCGGCGTGCCGCCGAAGCCGGTGACCTTGCAGAACAGGTCGTAGAGCGGCACGGCTGCGAAGGCGAGGCCGGTCATGCCGACCGCAACGCCGGCGCAGATCAGCGCTGTCCGGCGCATTCTCGCATGCTGACGGTTCGATGGCGTCGCGGTCATCACAGCGGCCTGTTCATGATGGCCGGACCGGTCTTCACCAGCGTCACCACGAAGAAGAAAATGACCAGGCCTGCAAGGACCAGCGCCAGCGCGACCGAGCGGCGCCTGCGGCGTGCCATGTCCTCCGGAGAGAAGGCCGGCGGGATCTCGCGTTTCGGAGCTTCGCTCATCCTAGCACCTTGGGCAGGGCCCACATCAGGCCGAGGCTGTTCTCTGCCAGCAGCACGGCGAAGAGCAGGAAGAGGTAGAGGATCGAGAAGCCGAACAGCGCATAGGCGGCCTTGTGGGCGGCTTCACCCTCGGTCACGCGCAACACGCGGAAGGCCAGCGCGATCATGGCAAGTCCGGTCACCACGGAGACGACGAGATAGGCCAATCCGCCGAACCCCATCAGGGCAGGCAGGACCGCGACCGGCGCCATGACCAGCGAGTAGGCCACGATCTGCCGGCGCGTCGCGGCGGGGCCGGCGACATTCGGCAGCATCGGGATGCCGGCGCGGGCATAGTCGCCGGACTTGACCAGCGCCAGCGCCCAGAAATGGGGAGGCGTCCAGAGGAAGATGATCGCGAAGAGCACGATCGAGTGCAGGCCGAAATCGCCGGTCACGACGGCCTCGCCGATCATCGGCGGGAAGGCCCCGGCCGCTCCGCCGATGACGATGTTCTGCGGCGTCGAGCGCTTCAGCCACATCGAATAGACGACGGCATAGAAGAAGATGGTGAAGGCGAGCATCGCCGCCGAGAGCAGATTGGCGACGAGGCCGAGCACGATCACCGAGCCGACAGACAAGGTCAGCCCGAAGGCGAGCGCMTCGGATGGCAGGATCCGCCCGGCCGGAATCGGACGCTTGGCGGTCCGCACCATCAGCGCGTCGATATCGGCGTCGTACCACATATTCAGGCAGCCGGACGCACCGGCGCCGACCGCGATCGCGAGCAGCGAGGCGAATCCGATCACCGGGTGGATCGTACCGGGGGCCGTCGCCATGCCGCCCAGTGCGGTGACGACGACCAGGAACATCACCCGCGGCTTCAGGAGCGCGAAGAAATCGCGCGCCTCGCCGGTGGAGCTCTTCGCGCCATCGGTGCGGGAATCGAACCTGTCGAACGCAGCGGACATTGGTCTTGTCGTTTCACTCTTTACGACGGCCGCCAGCGGCCGTGGGGAATGAGAGGGAGCGGTCTTGCCGCCCATCTCCGGAACGCCGCAGGTGGCGCTCGGGGGAGGGGCGGCGGCGGGCCGGGGAGCCCGCCGCCAGATGGATCAGTGGTCCGAGCCGACGATGCGCGGCAGGGTCTCGAACTGGTGGAACGGCGGAGGCGAGGACAGGGTCCATTCCAGCGTCGTTGCACCTTCGCCCCACGGATTGTCCCCGGCGAGCTGCTTCTTCGAGAAGGCGACGATGACGCCGTAGAAGAAGATGAGCAGGCCGGCAGCGAAGATGTAGGAGCCGATCGACGACCAGAAATGCCAGCCGGCGAAGGCATCGGGATAGTCCGCATAATGACGCGGCATGCCGGCAAGGCCAAGGAAATGCTGCGGGAAGAACAGCAGGTTGGCGCCGAAGAAGGCGACCCAGAAGTGCAGCCTGCCGATCCAGTCCGGCATCACATAGCCCGACATCTTCGGGAACCAGTAGTAGAAGCCGGCGAAGATGCCGAACACGGCGCCGAGCGACAGCACGTAGTGGAAGTGGGCCACGACGTAATAGGTCGCATGCAGCGAGCGGTCGACGCCGGCATTGGCCAGCACCACGCCGGTCACGCCGCCGACGGTGAACAGGAAGATGAAGCCGATAGCCCAGAGCATCGGCGCGGTGAAGCGCAGGCTGCCGCCCCACATCGTCGCGATCCAGGAGAAGATCTTGATGCCGGTCGGCAC